>JANPKC010000125.1:0-16430 GCA_031425855.1 Actinomycetes bacterium
CGACCCGCATCGCAGGAGCCTATCCCGGCTGCCCGGTACAATCCTCCGATGCCCGATACGACCGGCGAAAGTGGCGAGCTTGCAGGGATTTCCTCGAACGGTGAGGTCGATGTCGCGGCGCTCTTCGAGCAGCTGAAGCAGGAGGTCCGCCGCTCCGGCGCCGCGCCCGGCGTTGCCGGCTCGGCTGACGACCGCGTTGCAGCCCGCTGCGAGGCCGCGCGACTCTGGCCCGTCTCCGCCGACCGCAACCTGCGGCTCCGCCCCGGCGTCCGCGGCGGGGTCGGCACGCCTGCCAAGGCCGTGTTGCGCAAGCTGATGCGCTGGTACGTCGAGCCGGTCGCCTACGACCAGCGCTCGTTCAACGCGGCCGCGCTGCGGCTGATCGACGACCTCGAGGCGCGAGTCGCTGTGCTCGAGGCCGAGCTGAAGACCCGCCGATGAGAATCGCGGTCTGTGCGCCGCAGGTGCCCTTTGTCCGCGGGGGCGCCGAGATCATGGCGGACACGCTCGTCGACGAGCTGCGCGCGCGCGACCACGAGGCCGAGCTCGTCACCGTCCCGTTCAAGTGGTACCCGGGCACCCGCGTCCTCGACCAGGCCTTCCTCTGGCGGCTGCTCGACCTGACCGAGTCGGACGGCCGGCCGATCGACCTCGTGGTGGCGACGAAGTTCCCCTCGTACGTCGTCCGGCACCCGAACAAGCGCGTCTGGGTGCTGCATCAGTTCCGGCAGGCCTACGAGCTCGACCGAACCGATCTGGGCCAGTTCTCCGAAGAACCTCGCGACCGGGCGCTGCGGCGCTCGGTGCAGAACCTCGACCGCGTTGCGCTCGGGGAGGCGAAGCGGCTCTTCGCCACCTCGCGCAACGTGGCCGAGCGGATCGAGCGCTCGACCGGCTTCGCGGCCGAGCTGCTGCCGCACCCGCCCCAGGAGCTGCCCTACCGCAACGACGGCTACGGCGACTTCGTCCTCAGCGTCGGCCGGCTCGACCGGGCGAAGCGGAACGACCTCCTGCTCGAGGCCACCGCGCTCGATCCGGGCCTGCGCGTGGTCATCGCAAGGAACGGCCCCAACCGCGAACGGCTCGAGTCGCTCGCCGTCGAGCGCGGCTTGAACGGTCGTGCGGAGTTCCCCGGCCGCGTCGACGAGTCGGAGCTGACCTCGCTCTACGCCCGCTGCCTCGCCGTCTACTACGCGCCCGTCGACGAGGACTTCGGGATGGTGCCCTACGAGGCGTTCCTCTCCGAGAAGCCTGTGCTGACGACGACCGACGCGGGCGGGCCGCTCGAGATCGTCACCGACGGGCGAACCGGCTACGTGACCTCGCCGGACCCGGCCGAGCTCGCGCGCGCAGCGGGCCGCCTGCGCGAGCACCCGGACGAGGCTCGGGCCTACGGGCTCGCGGGCAAGGAGATCGCCGCCCGGGTGACCTGGGACACCTGCATCGAGACGCTGCTCTCGTGAAGGTCGCGTACTACAGCCCGATGCCGCCGGAGCGCTCGGGGATCGCCGACTACAGCTCCAACCTCGTGCCGGCGCTCCGGGAGCGAATCGGCGTCGAGGTGGTCAAGCGCGGCCGCACCCGTCCCGCCCGCGGCACCGACCTCGCGCTCTACCACGTCGGCAACAACCCTGACGCTCACGGCTGGATCGTCGAGGCGCTGCGGAACCGCCCCGGCGTGGTCGTCCTGCACGACTTCGTCCTCCACCACCTCGTGGCCGGGTTGACGATCGGCCGCCGCGACGGCCACGGCTACCTGGACGCGATGGAGCGGGAGGGCGGCGTCGTCGGCCGGCTGCTCGCGCACGGCGTCCTCGACAAGCGGATCCCGCCGCTCTGGGAGAGCCGCCCGGAGGAGTACCACCTCGCCGGGGAGGTGCTCTCCCTTGCCACCGGCCTGATCGTCCACTCGCGCTACGTCGAGGAGCGGGCCCGTGCCGCCGGGTACGAGGGCCCCATCTGGCGGATCCCGCACCCGGCGTGGGAGCATGCGCCCGTCGAGGCCGCCGAGCTCGACGGCGCGCCGCTGATCGGCTCGTTCGGGAACGTGAACGCGAGCAAGCGGATCCCGCAGCTGCTCGAAGCCTTCGCGCGGCTGCGCCGCGACCGCCCGGAGGCGCGGCTGCTGCTCGTCGGCGCCGTGTCGCCGGGGTTCGACCTCGACCGGCGGCTGCAGCGGCTGGGCCTGTCCGACGAGGGCATCGTCCGGGAGGCGTACGTCGAGGAGGAGCGGCTCTGGGCGCTGATGGCCGCCTGCGACGTCTGCGTCAACCTCCGCTCGCCGACGATGGGCGAGACGTCCGGCAGCGTCATCCGGCAGCTCTCGCTGGGCACGCCGGTCGTCGTCAGCGACGTCGGCTGGTTCGCGGAGCTTCCCGGCGACGTGGCGCTCAAGGTTCCCGTCGACGCGACGGAGACGGAGACGCTGCACGCCGCACTGGAGCTGCTCGCCCGCGACGAGGGCGCGCGGGCGTCGATGGCCGCGGCCGGGCTGGAGCTCGTGCGCCGCGAGCACGATCTCGGCCGGGTGGCCGACCTGTACGCCGCCGCGCTCGAGCAGGCGGCGGGCGGGGAGGCGGTCGCGGACGCCGTGCTCGGCGACGTCGCCGCAGCGGCCGCGGACGTCGGCATAGAGGCCGGCTCGCCCGAGGCGTCAGAGCTTGCGCGGCGTCTGGCCGAGGTCGAGCTTGGCCGATAGGCAGTATTGGCCCTGAGACTGGGCCGCGCCCCGGCGTGGGCCTGGCTCGCCGTCATCGTCGTCGGCTCGATCGCCCTCCGCGCCTGGCTCGGCAGCCGGATGCCGGCGCCGTTCATCTTCACGGACGAGCTCCAGTACCAGGAGAACGCGCGCAGCCTCGCGGCCGGTAACGGCATCCAGGTGCGGGACGAGCCCTACGGGATCGTCAGCGTCCTCTACCCGCTGCTGCTCGCGCCGGCCTACGCGCTCTTCGACTCGCTCCCCGAGGCGTACGCCGCGGCGCGGACGATCAACGCGGTCGTGATGTCCCTGGCGGCGATCCCCGCCTACCTGATCGCGCGGCGCCTGCTGCCGCTCGGCTGGTCGCTCGCGGCCGCCGTGCTCGCGGTCGCGGTGCCGTCGATGGCCTACACCGGCACGCTGATGTCGGAGAACGCCTTCTACCCGGCGTTCCTGCTCGCGGCGTGGGCGTTGCTGCGGGCGCTCGACGAGCCGACGTTCGCGCGCCAGCTCGTGCTGCTCGGTGCGTGTGGAGCCGTGACGCTGGTGCGGGTGCAGGGGCTCGCGGTCGCGCTCGGAGCGCTCACCGCGCCGCTGCTGCTGCGGGTCGCCGCCCGCCGCCCGCTGCGGCCGTTCCTGCCCCTCTACGCGATCGCGGTCGCCGGAGGGCTGCTCGTCCTCGCGGCGCAGCTCGCGCGCGGCGCCTCCGTCTCGAGCCTGTTCGGCGCCTACGCGGTCGTCGGCGAGGAGAGCTACGACTGGGTCGAGGTGGCCAGGTACGCCTTCTGGCACCTCGCCGAGCTCGACCTCTACGTCGGCGTCGTCCCGCTGGCCGCCTTCCTGCTCCTGGCCGCGGGGGTGCGGGAGCTCGAGCCGCGGCTGCAGACCCTGCTCGCCGCGACGGCCGCGCTCGCGTTCTGGACGATCCTCGTCGTCGCAGCCTTCGCCTCGCGCTTCGCCGGCGCGATCGTGGAGCGGAACATGTTCGTCGTCGCGCCGCTGCTCTTCGCCGCGCTCCTCGTCTGGATCCACCGGGGCGCGCCGCGGCCGGCAGCGCCGGCGACGCTCGCCGTGGGGGTCGCGGCCGTGCTGCCCGCCCTGATCCCGTACGACCGCTTCCTGCAGCTGAAGGTGCGCTCGGACACGCTGGCGATCGTCCCGCTCTGGAACCTCCAGGACGAGATCGGCCTGCCCCGCCTAGACGACGCCGTGCTCGTCGCCGGGCTCGTCGCGGGAGCGGCCTTCCTCTTCCTCCCGCGGCGCTGGCTCGTCGCGCTCCCGGCCGCGGTGCTCGCCTACTTCGCGCTCGCGACCTATCCGATCGTGATCGGGAAGCACGGCATGGAGCCCGCGGCGCGCGACGCGCTCTTCGAAGGGATCCGCACCGGAGATCGCGACTGGATCGACGCCGCCGCCGGCGACGAGGAGGTCTCCGTGCTCTGGACGGGGTTGCAGCACCACTTCACCTCACAGATGAACGAGTTCTTCAACCGCTCGGTCGGACCTGTGTACACGCTTCGAGGCCCGATGCCCGGCGGCTTCCCGGAGACGCCGGTGACGGTCGACGAGGGGACGGGCGAGGTGAGGCGAGCCGACGGGTCGACGGTGAACGTCGCCTACGTCCTCGTGGATGGCTCTGTCGACGTCGAGGGCACGGAGGTCGAGCAGGACGCGCTCCGCGGCCTGACGCTGTACCGGGCAAACGGGCCGCTGATCTCGACCACGAGCGTGACGGGCGTCTACACCGACCAGTGGTCGGGGCCCGAGGTGACCTACCGCCGCGTCCGCTGCCGTGGGGGGACGCTGACCGTGACCCTCGAGGGCGATCCCGGCCTGTTCGACCGGCCGCAGACCGTCGTCGCGGCCGGAGGCGCGCGGCGCGTCTCCGCGACCGTGCCGCCGAAGCGGGCCGTACAGCTCGTCGTGCCGTTGCGGCCCGAGAGCGCCGTCTGCACGGTCTCGTTCACGGTCTCGCCGACGAAGGTGCCCGGGCCGACGGACGACCGCGAGCTCGGTACCCACTTCCGCGCCTTCGAGTACGAGGCCCCATGAGGCAGGCGGAGTGAGGATCGTCTACGACGTCTCGCCGCTGTCGCACCCGTTGACGGGGGTCGGCAATTACGTCCGGGGCTCGCTCGCCGGGCTCGTCGAGGCGGCCGGGGGCGAGCACGAGATCGTCGCCTTCGCGCCGACCAGCCCGGCCGGGCGGAAGGCGATCCCGCGCGCGCTCGACGGACTCGACGTCGAGCTGCGGCTCGTGCCGCTCCCGTTCTCGCAGCGCTGGCGCGATGGCTGGAGCCGGCTCGGAAGGCCTCCGCTCGAGCGCTTCCTCGGCCGGCTCGACGTCTTTCACTTCTCCGACTGGATGTACCCGCCGCAGGCCGGCGGCGTCCGCGCGACCACCGTGCACGACCTCGTCCCGCTCCGCTTCCCGCAGTGGGTGACGCCGAAGACGGCCGAGATGCACGGCGCCAAGTACGCGAACACGGCGCGCACTGCCGACCTCGTCTTCGTCAACTCCGAGTACACCGGGCGCGACGTCGTCAAGCGGCTGGGCGTCGCCCCCGGGCGGGTGAAGGTCGCGTACCCGGGCGTCAAGGACGCTTTCCGGCCGGACGGCGAGCGCGCCGACCTCGGCCGTCCGTACGTGCTCACGGTGGCCACGCTCGAGCCGCGCAAGAACCTCCAGACGCTCGTCGCTGCGCACCGCCTGCTGGGCGACGGCGTCCTGCTCGCCGTCGCAGGCGGCACCGGCTGGGGCGACCAGCCCGAGCTGCGCGGCGCGAACGTCGTCCGGCTCGGCTTCGTCTCGGACGAGGAGCTGGCGCGGCTCTACCGCGGTGCGGCCGTGGCGGTCTACCCGTCGCGCTTCGAGGGCTTCGGGATGCCGATCACCGAGGCGATGGCGTGCGGTGTCCCCGTCGTCGCGTCGTCGCACCCGTCGATGGACGAGGCGTCGGGCACGGCTGCCGTGCGCGCCGATCCGGACGACCCCGAGGCGATCGCCGCCGCGATCCGGGAAGCGATCGGGCGCAGCGCCGAGCTGGTGCCGGCCGGGCTCGAGCACGCGTCGCGCTTCACGTGGAGCGCGGCGGGCAGAGCGTTCCTCGCCGGCTACGAGGAGGCCGCGCGGTGATCCGGGCCGCAGTCGACGTCTCGCCGCTCGTCCAGACCCGGGCCGGGACGGCGCGGCACGTGCGCGGGCTGCTCGGCGCGCTGGCCGGTCGGGAGGGGATCGAGGTGGTTCCCCGCTCGTTCGGCGGCGAGGGCAGGGCGGCCTCGGTCGCACGCGACACGTGGTGGTACTACGCGGGGCTGCCGCGCTCGACGCGAGGGCTCGACCTGCTCCACTGCACGACGTTCCGCGGGCCGCTGCGGGCGTCGATCCCGTTCGCGGTCACGCTCCACGATCTCGCACTCGTCCGGCATCCCGAGCTCTTCCCGCGCTGGCACCGCCTCTCCGGCCGTGCCGGGATCGGCCCGGTCGCGCGCGCCGCGGGCCACGTCTTCTCGGTCTCCGAGTTCACGAAGCGGGAAGCGGTGGAGTTGCTCGGCGTGCCCGAGGAGCGCGTGACCGTGATCGGCAACGCGATCGAGCCCGTGTTCACGCCCGACGGGCCTGCGGCAGAAGGCGACTACGTCCTCGCGGTCGCGACGCTCGAGCCGCGCAAGAACCTGCGCCGGCTCGCCGAGGCGGCGGAGCGTGCCGGCGCGGAGCTGCGCGTGGTCGGCGCCCGCGGCTGGGGCGGCATCGAGACGCCCGGCTGGGTCGGCGAGGTCTCCGACGAGGAGCTCGCCGCGCTCTACCGCGGCGCCCGGGCGCTGGTGTTCCCGTCGCTCTACGAGGGCTTCGGGATCCCCGTGCTCGAAGCGATGGCGTGCGGCGCACCGGTCGTGACGAGCCGCGGCGGCGCGACCGAGGAGGTCGCGGGTGGGGCGGCCGTGCTCGTCGACCCGCTCGACACGGGGTCGATCGCCGCCGGGATCGGCGAGGCCGCGTCCCGGGGCGACGAGCTGCGAGCGCTCGGCCTCGAGCGCGCCCGCGCCTACTCCTGGGACGCGGTCGCCGACGCCGTCGAGCGCGTCTGGCGGGAGCTCGCATGACCCAGCTCGTCGTCGTCGACGCGGACGTGCTCGGCCGCCACCGGACGGGCGACGAGACGTACGTCCTCAATCTGCTCCGGGAGCTTGCGCCGATCGCGCCTGCGGCGGGCCTGCGGATCGCCGCCGTCACCCGTCACCCGGAGCTCGTGCCGGGCGGGATCGAGGCGGTGAAGCTGGAGACGCCGTCGCAGGAGCTGCGGATGACGCTGATGCTGCCGCGGCTGCTCCGCGGCCTCGGCGCCGCGCTCGGGCACTTCCAGTACGCGCTCCCGCTCGTGCTGCCCTGCCCGGCCGTGGTCACGATCCACGACCTCTCCTTCGAGCGGGAGCCGTCGCTGATGAGCCGCAAGGACCGGCTGGTGTTCCGGAAGGTCGTTCCCCGCGCCGCGCGAAAGGCGGTTCGCGTCCTGACGGTCTCGGAGCGGACCCGACGCGACCTCCGCGAGCTCTACGACGTCCCGGACGCGAAGATCGTCGTCACCCCGAACGGCGTCGACCCGGCCTTCACGCCAAGTAGCAGTCTGTTGCAAGGCGAGTACGTGCTCGCCGTCGGCGCCGTCCAGGAGCGGAAGAACCCGCTCGCCGCGCTCGCTGCGGCGGAAGCGGCCGGGCTGCCGCTCGTCGTCGCCGGCCCTGCGAAGGACGAGGCGCTCGCGCGGGAGCTGGAGCGGCGCGGCGCGCGCGTCACGGGCTACGTCGAGCAGGACGAGCTCGTCCGCCTCTACCGCGGCGCCGCGTGCCTCGTGCAGCCGTCCCGCTACGAGGGCTTCGGCCTGCCCGTGCTCGAGGCGATGGCCTGCGGGACGCCGGTCGTCGCCGTCCCCGAGCCGGCGTTGCAGGAGGTCGCCGGCGACGCCGCGATCTGGGCGGAGGAGCACGAGCTCGGCGACGGGATCCGGCGCGCGGTAGCCGAGCGCGAGCGGCTCGCCGCCGCCGGGCTGGAGCGCGCGCGCCTCTTCTCCTGGGCCGAGACCGCGCGGCGCACGCTCGCCGTCTACCAGGAGGCGCTGGGGCGATGAAGGTCTCGGCTGTCGTCGTCTCGCACGGGCACGCCAGCGAGCTCGCGCAGTCGCTCCCCGCCCTCGCCGAGCAGGTCGACGAGCTGGTCGTGGTCGCGAACCTCCCGGGCAGCGTCGGGGCCGTCCCGGAGGGGACCCGGGTCGTCGAGAACGAGCGCCCGCTCTCCTTCGCCGCGAACGTCAACCTCGGCGTCGCGACGACGAAGGGCGAGTACGTCGTGCTCTCGAACCCGGACGCGTACCCGGAGCCGGGCGCGGTGGCCGAGCTGGTGCGCTTCGCGGACGCGCAGCCACGGGCGGGCCTCGTCGGGCCGCTCGTGCTCTGGCCGGACGGCACCTGGCAGCCCAGCCTGCGCCGCTTCCCGACCGTGCTGGGGACGATCTGGCGCCGGACCCCGCTGCGGCTGCTGCGCGACCCGTACCGTCACCAGGTCTCCCACTACGGCACGCGTCCGGATGAGCCCGTCCAGGGTGACTGGCTCCTCGGCGGCGCCTGCCTGCTGATGCGCCGGACGATGCTGGAGGAGCTCACCGGCTGGGACGCGGGGTTCCGACACTACGTCGAGGACATCGACGTCGCCTACCGCGCCGCCCAGCTCGGCTGGGAGCGGTGGCTCGTCCCGGCCGCGGTCGCCCGCCACGACTACGCGGCCGTCGTCGACAAGCGCTTCCTCGACCGGCACACGCTCTGGCACGCCCGCGGGATGGCGCGCTTCCTGCGCAAGCACCCGGAGAGGCTGTTAGCCCTCCGGTGAGGTATCGCGCGCGCTGATCTCGAACGAGACGACCGCGCCGAGCTCGCGGCGATCGCCCGAGTTCGAGTCGATCTCCTGCGGGACGAAGGTGTCGGAGACGGTCACCTCGACCCGCCACGGGCGGCTCGGCACCCGGAGCAGCAAACCCTCGACGAGGCACGGGGCGAGCGTGCCGGAGGCGCGGTCGGTGACGCGCCCGATCGCCGGCTGGTCCTTCGCGTCGACGATCACCGGCCCGACGCGCGCGGTCACGGTCACCGGCTTAAGCTTGTCGGGCGCGCAGGCGCCGGTCCGCGAGAATCGCACGGTGACGTAGCCGCTGCGTCCCGCTGCGGCGTAGCGCGTGAAGCTCGCCTCCTTGACGATCCACCCGTCCGGCGCGATCCCGGAGGTGGTCTGGACGAGCCGCACGGGCTTGCCGCCGAGCCGGTACAGGACGGCGCCGCCCGCCGTCGTCACGACCGGCGCCGCGACCTCGACGCCGTTGACGGAGACCGCGTACTGCGCGTTCAGATCCGCGGGGTCCTGGGTGCCGTCGGGCCGCAGGAGGTTGGGCGTCCGGCGCTCGCCGGGGCCGGGCGCCGAGCCGTCCATGCCCCAGAACCAGCGCACGGCCGGGTTCCAGAACTCGACCTGCCAGGCGGCGAACGCGTCGATCCCCTGGCCGACGAAGATCGTCGGCTCTCCACCCGTCGTCCGCTCGATCCAGTCGGGCGGCTTCGGCAAATTCGCGTAGATCTGCTCGGACGCGATCCGCTCGCCGTTGGCCGCGTAGATCTCCGCCGTCAGCCCCCAGGCAACGACGAAGGCGCCGAGGCCGGCGGCGGCGATGCCGCCGAGCAGGCGCACGCGGATCCACCCGAGCGCGAGCAGGGCCATCGCGGAGCCCACCGTCACGAGCACCAGCGTCGTCTCGATCGTCTCCGCCGGCCACTTGAGGATCCGGTTGCCGAACGCGGCAATCGCGAGCCCGTGCGCCTCGTAGTTCGGATAGCTCTCGAGCGAGTAGGGCGTCTCCTTCACGAGGTAGAGGGCGAACAGCGTCGCCGCGCCGATCGCGAGCGGCGATGCCCGCCTCCGCTGGAGGACGAGCGCCGTTCCCGCGAAGAGCAGCGGATAGAGGTACATCAGGTTGCGCTCGGCGATCACGATCGAGAGCTGCGTCGAGATGTACGCGACCTTGACCGCGGTGTAGAAGCCGAAGGCCGCGATCGCGGCGATCGACAGGGCGACGAACGTCCGCACCCGCTCCTCGGGCTCCTCGTCGTGCGGCCGGACGAGCGCCGCGAGGCCGCCGATGAAAGGCAGGACGCCGACGCCGATCGCGAGCGCGCCGGCCGCCCAGAGCCCGTACTCGAGCATCCTGTCCTTGAAGAACGCAGTCGACGTGTACCACGTCACCGAGCGGTGACCGAGCGCGGCCGAAATCCCGAGCAGGAGGCCGACGACCAGGACGCCGGTGCCGACGCGGTCGCCTCTGGACCAGGTCGCCGTCCAGCCGCGCATCCGGTCGCCCCGCCAGGCTCGCGCGGCGAAGACCGTCGCGACGACGGGGAGCAGCACCGCGAGCTGCGAGCGAACGAGCACGCCGAGCACACACGCTCCGAGCATGAGGCCGACCGACCAGCGCGTCGGCCGGATCGCGGCCCGGGCCGTCAGGTAGAGCGCGAGCGTCGAGACCGGATAGGCCATCGGCTCCTCGACGAGGAACGGCGCGTAGGAGAGGGCGGGCGCGGCGGCGGTCGCGACCGCGGCGAAGAGCGCGTACGGCCGCGCGACGACGAAGCGCGCGAGCCCGTAGGCAGGGAAGATCGTGGCGGTCATCAGCAGGACGCCGAGGAGCTTGATCGCCCCGAACGCCGCGTCCACGCGGTCGAGCCACCACGCCGGTGCCGCGAGATAGGCGTAGAGCGACGCGCCCGGCGCGGGCTCGCCGCCGCGCAGCGCGGCACGGCCCGTCTCTGCGACTGCGCGCGAGATCTGCGTGAACTCGATCTCGTCGCTGAAGAGCGTCACCGTCTGCCGCTGCCAGGCCTGCCACGCGTAGAGCGCCGCCAGGCCGAAGTACGCCGCCAGCAGCGGCAGCGCCGTCTCCAGGTCCGGCAGGCGCCGGGAAGCCCTCGCGCTCACTTGCCGCGCGCCTGCGCGAGCACGGGTGAGGTGGGCTCGGAAGTACGGCGGATGATCCGGCAGGTGACCCCCGCCCGCTCGCCCGCTGCGAGGAGCGCCTGGAGCCGCTCGGCCGAGACGTCCGGAATCGTGATCAGCACGTGCTGGGGGCGGGTGGCGTCGATGTGCGCGGGAGCCTCGTCGAGGCTGCCCACGACCTTGATCCCCAGCACGCGGCGCCGGCGCACGGACGGGTTGTCGTCGAGGAAGCCGACCACGCGCCGGTCCGGGGTGTCGGCGAGCTCGCGCGCGAGCGCCCGGCCGGAGCGTCCGGCTCCCACGATCAGGACGCGCTCCTGCTCGCCGCGGTACGCGTTCAGGCCCGGCAGCAGCCGCAGCGCGAGCCGCGAGCCCGCGACGAGCGCCCCGCAGAGCAGCGCGTCGACGGCGAAGATCTCGAGCGGGAAGTCCCCGAGCGAGCGGGTCGCGGCCACGATCCCGACCGTCAGCGGAACCGAGAGCGCGATCGCCCCGGCGATCGCGAGCAGGTCGTGGCCCGACGCGAACCGCCACACGCGCCGGTAGATCCCGAAGAGCACGAACAGCACGTACCTGACGCCGAGCAGGATCGGGAGCGCGGCCAGGAAGATCGCGCGCTGCAGGTTCGTGCCGCCGCCGTCGACGAACAGCAGGTAGGCGGCGAGGAACGAGACGCAGACGATCGCGAAGTCGGTCAGGACCTCGATCAGCCGTCGCGGGTTCGACAGGAACGCGCGCCAGAGCGGCGGCGCCGGACCCGGATCCTCGAGCCGCGAGCGCTCCTGCAGATCGCCGAGGAAGCTCGCGAACTGGACGAGCACGACGAAGGAAACGAGGACGCCGAACGCGGTCACGCGCGCGTTCGCGAGCACGTTGTACGCGAGCGCCGTGGCGCCGAGGAGCGCCGCCAGCAACGTCAGCGCGGCCACGGCCTGCTGCTCGGAGAGCCCGTAGTAGACGAGCCGGTGCGACGAGTGGTCGGTGCCGCCCTGCGTGACGGGGCGGCGCTCGAGCGTGCGGCGGACGGTCACGAGCGTCGTGTCCAGGATCGGGATCGCGAGCACCAGCAGCGGCAGCAGGACGCTCGTCAGGGTCGCGCCGGCGGTCGTCCAGCTCGACGCGAGCGCGAGCGAGGCGAGGCCGAGCCCGATCACCTGGCTGCCGGAGTCGCCCATGAAGACGCGGGCGCTGCGGCCTGGCCTGAGGTTGAACGGGAGGAAGCCGAGGCAGGCCCCGCCGAGCGCGAGCGCCACCACCAGCCCGAGCTCGCCCGAGTCCTGGTCGAGCGCGGCGACCGCGAAGACGGCGCACGAGACGGCGGCGAGCGACGCCGCAAGGCCGTCCATGTTGTCGAGCAGGTTGAAGGCGTTCGTGATCCCGACCAGCCAGACGACGCCGAGGACCGTCGCGAGCACGTCGTTGCCGACGATCTCCACGGTCAGCCCGGAGGCGAGCACGACTCCGGCCGCCGCGAGCTGGGCCGCCAGCTTCGCGACCGGCTTGAGCGTGAGGACGTCGTCGGCGAAGCCCGCGGCGAAGAGGATCGCGCAGCCGCCGAGGATGCCGAGCAGCTCGCTGCTCGCGTCCGTCCCGCCCACGGCGACCGCAGCCGCGACGCCTGCCACGAGCCCGAGGAAGATGCCGACGCCCCCGAAAAGCGGCGTCGAGCGCGTGTGCCACCGCTCGCCGGAGGGGTCGGCGACGAGCCGCCCGCCGACACCGATGCGCAGCAGCCCGAAGAGGGTCAGCGCCGCGACCGAGAGCGCGGCGACCGCGGCGATCGCGTTCACGGGAGGGAAGGGTAGAGCAGTCCTGTTAGGCCGAGATGTGCCTGCACGGGCCTACACTAGACCTCGCCCGTGACCACATACCTCGACCTCCTCCGCTACCGCGATCTCTTCGGCAGCCTCTTCCGCCGAGACCTGCGCGCGAAGTACAAGGGCTCGGTGCTCGGGCTCGCCTGGTCGCTCGCGCATCCGGTCGTGCTGATGCTCGTCTACCTGCTCGTCTTCAGCGTGATGCTGAAGATCCAGACGGCCGACTACGACCACTACTGGCTCTTCCTGCTCGGCGGCCTGCCGGTGTGGGTCTTCTTCGCGACCTCGCTCCAGTCCGCGTCGCGCAGCCTGCTCGAGAACGCGAACTTGATCCGGAAGGTGCGCTTCCCTCGCCAGCTCGTCCCGCTCTCGATGGTCGCGACCCAGCTGGTCGGCTTCGCGGTGATGCTCCTGATCGTCGTCGCGCTCAGCCTCGCCTACCTTCCGGAGGCACGCGGCACGGTCTGGCTGGCGCTGCCGCTGGCCGCGCTGATCGTCGGCTTCGTCGCCGGGCTCTCGCTCGCCGTGGCATCGCTGAATGCGATCTACCGGGACGTCGAGCACATCGTCGCCGCGCTCTTGCTGCCGTGGTTCTTCCTGACGCCGGTGCTCTACTCGCTCGAGGGGATCCCGGGCGTGAGCGATCATCCTCGCCTCGTCGACCTCGTCCACTGGGGCAACCCCGTCACGCCCGCGATCGAGGCGTTCCGCGACCCGCTCTTCTTCGGCGAGCTGCCCGCGGCGGGCGACGTGCTCTACCTCGCGGCCGCGGCCGTCGCCTCGCTCGCGTTCGGCGCGCTCGTCTTCAGGCGCGTCGACGACCGCGTGGCAGTCGAAGTCTGATCCGCCCGTCGAAGATCGCCGGCTCGCCGCCCGGGACGTGGGCGGGCAGGCCCTCGTGCTCGCCCGGCTCGAGGCCCGTGAGCAGTGACGGGAGGAGGAGTGGGTGCGAGAAGGCGGGATTGCGGCCGCCGCCTGGCGCCCAGGGCCGCAGTGAGCGGTCGCGCGTCTCGATCGAGCCGCCGACTGCCGCGTAGCCCTCGGCGTGGGCGTCGAGGATCCGCCGCGACCAGTCCGGGTCGGGGATCGCCCCCGCGACGAGATGCGCGGTCGCGACGGCGTCCTCCTGCACGAGCGGCTCCTCCTGTGCGGCCAGCGCGGCCGTGGTCTCCGGGTCGTCGCCGCGCACGGCCACCGCGAGCCGGCGCTCGTCGATCCGCGGCAGCACCTCCGCGTCGAGCTCGAGCGGGGTCGAGCCGACCTCGGCGAACCAGAAGCGCAGCTCCTCGACGAGGTCGAACGCGAGCCGGTAGCGGCCGGGCGGCTGCGGCGCCCGCACGCGCAGGGCGACCTCGACTTCGTCGCCCGGCGCGACCGGGCCGCCGAAGTCGACGCGCGGACCGTCCCAGACGATCGCGTTGCCGCGGTCGTCGAGCCAGTGGTAGGAGAGCTTGACGCCGACGTCGCGGCGCGTCCGCCACGTGGCGGTGCCGGCGTTCTGGAGCACGACCTCGACGGCTGTCTCGGCGCCCGCGCGGAGCTCCGGCAGCACGTAGCCGAGCCAGCGGACCGCGAGCGGCCCCGCCGGAACTGGATGCTCGCCGACTCGGTGCATGGCGGGGGTAGCCTACTGCCGTGCCCGAGCCCCTCCTCGTCCGCGCCGCACGTCTCGAGCAGACCGAGCGCACGCCGGTCTGGTTCATGCGCCAGGCGGGCCGCTCGCTGCCGGAGTACCGCGAGATCCGGAAGACGCACACGCTTTTCGAGGTCTGCTACGAGCCGGAGCTCTGCGCCGAGGTGACGCTGCAGCCGGTGCGCCGCCACGACGTCGACGCCGCCGTCATGTTCGCCGACATCGTGCTGCCGTTGCTCGCCATGGGCGTGAACGTCGAGCTCGTCGAGAACGTCGGCCCCGTGATCGAGCAGCCGGTCCGCTCGCTCGCCGACGTCGAGCGGCTGACGGTGCCGGACCCCGAGGAGTCGGTCCCGTTCATCCTCGAGGCGGTCGCGATCGTCCGCCGCGAGCTTCGCCCCGACCAGGCCGTGATCGGCTTCTGCGGCGGCCCGTTCACCGTCGCCGGCTACCTGATCGAGGGCAGGCCCAGCCGCGAGTTCCTGAACGTGAAGCGGATGATGTACGCGGAGCCGAAGACGTGGCACGCGCTGATGGAGAAGCTGACGGACGCCTTCTCGCTCTACGTCGCGGCGAAGGCTCGCGCCGGCGCCGACGTGATCCAGCTCTTCGACTCGTGGGTGGGCGCGCTCTCGCCGCAGGACTACGAGGAGTTCGTGCAGCCGTACTCGGCGCGCATCCTCGCCGCGGTCGAGTGCCCGACGATCCACTTCGGCACCGGCACGGCGACCCTGCTCGGGCAGATGCGCGACGCGGGCGGCGACGTGATCGGGCTCGACTGGCGGATCCCGCTCGACTGGGGCTGGGAGCAGGTCGGCGAGGCCCGCGGCGTCCAGGGCAACCTCGACGGCGCGATCCTCTTCGGGCCCTGGGAGCGGATCGAGGCGGCGACGCTCGACGTGCTCGCCCGCGCTGCCGGCCGACCGGGGCACATCTTCAATCTCGGCCACGGCGTCATGCCCGACACCGACCCGGACGTGCTCGGCCGCCTGCGCGCCTTCGTCCACGAGCAGACGGCACGCGTGCCTGCATGACGACCGCTGTCGTGTTGATGGCGTACGGCTCGCCGGACCGCCTCGAGGACGTGCCGGCTTACTACGCCGACATCCGCGGCGGCCGGCCGATCTCGCCCGAGAACCTCGAGGATCTCGTCTCGCGCTACCGCCGGCTCGGGATCGAGGAGTCGAACCCGCTGAACGAGATCACCGAGGCGACCAGGGCTGCGCTCGCGGCCGAGCTCGGGCTCCCCGTCTTCACCGGCATGCGCCACTGGCAGCCGCGGATCGCCGACGCGGTCGAGCGGGCGCTCGCCGGCGGCGCCGACGAGATCGTCGGCCTCGTGCTGGCGCCGCACTACTCCGGGATGTCGATCGAGCGCTACCGCGCGCAGCTCGTCGACGCCGTCGCCGGTCGCGCCGAGGTCCGCTTCGTCGAGCGCTGGGGCGCCGAGCCGGGCTTCGTCGACCTGCTCGCGGAGCGCGTCGGCGGCACCCGCGCCCACGTCGTCTTCACGGCCCACTCGTTGCCGGCGCGGATCCTCGCCGAGGGCGACCCGTACAGGGACGAGCTGCTCGAGACCGCCGGCCTGGTCGCCGAGAAGGCAGGCGTCGAGGATTGGTCGTTCTCGTTCCAGAGCGAGTCACCGACGGGCGAGCCCTGGCTCGGGCCCGACATCCTCGACCACCTCGGCGCGCTCGCCGCGGACGGCGTCCGCACGGTGCTCGTCGCGCCGGTCGGCTTCGTCGCCGACCACCTCGAGATCAAGTGGGACATCGACGTGGAGGCGCAGGAGAAGGCCGCCGAGCTCGGCCTCGAGCTCGACCGGATCGAGCTTCCGAACGCCGATCCGGCATTCATCCGCGTGCTCGCCGGGCTCGTCCGGCGCGCGGCGGCTGTACCGTCTCACGCGTGAAGACGGGCCAGATCCGGGTCGACGGGGTCTCGCGCCGCTTCCGCGTCCACGCGAACGAGGCGCGCAGCCTGAAGGAGCTGTTCGTCCTCCGCGGCCGCACCGAGGCACAGGACGTCCAGGCGCTGGAGGACGTCTCGCTGACGGTCGAGCCGGGCGAAGCTGTGGGGCTCGTCGGCCGCAACGGCTCCGGCAAGTCGACGCTCCTGCGCCTGATCGCCGGGATCATCAAGCCGACGTCGGGCCGCGTCGAGGTCGGCGGCCGGATCGGCTCGCTGCTGGAGCTCGGCGCCGGCTTCCACCCCGACTTCAGCGGCCGCGAGAACGTCTTCCTGAACGGCGCCATC
>JANPKC010000126.1:0-8843 GCA_031425855.1 Actinomycetes bacterium
CGGGGCGGACGAGGCCGACCGCACGCTGCCACGCCTCCTCGGTGCCGGCCGCCTCGATCACGACGTCCGCGCCCTCGCCGTCGCCCGGCGCGCCGCCGAACTCGGGGACGAGCGCTTGCCGCTCGGCGCGGCCGCCGACGACCTCGGGGCGGCCGCCCGCGTCGGCGACGCACGCGCTCAGCATCAGCCCGATCGGGCCGGCGCCGACGATCGCCACGCGGTCTCCCTCCTCGACGCCCGCGCGCTCGACGCCGCGGAGGCAGCAGGCGAGCGGCTCGACCATCGCCGCCACCTCGGGCTCGAGGCCCGGCGGGACGGGGAGCAGGTTGACCTCGGCGATCGCCGCGGGCACGAGCAACAGCTCGGCGTAGGCGCCGTTCAGGCGCTCGATCGAGGCGCCGCGATCGTCGGACGCGGCCGAGTTGGCCGCGACGACGCGCCTGCCGGTGGCGACGTCGATCCCGCAGAACTCGTGCCCGAACGGGCTCGGCAGCTCGCGCAGCAGGACGGGATGGCCGCGGCGGAACGCCTTCAGGTCGGTGCCGTCGGTGAGCGCGACCTCGACCTGGACGAGCACGTCGCCCGGCCCCGGCTCGGGATTCGGCACGTCTTCCAGCCGCAGGTCGCCGGGGCCGTGGAACCGCAGCGCTCTCACGGCGTGAAGACGACCTTGAGCGCGCGGCCGGAGCGGTAGAGCTCGAGCCCTTCGAAGAAGCAGTCGAGCGGCAGCACCGCCGGCTCGGGGAGGTCGAGCGTCGGCAGCAGCGCCAGCGCCTCCCGCATGTGCCGGGGCGTCGACGAGCGCGAGCCCGCCAGCGTCAGCTCGTTCCGGTAGACGAGGTCGAGGTCGACCGGAGCGGCGGGGGAGAAGACGAGCACTGTCCCGCCAGGCCTGACGGCGTCGATCGGCGCCGCGGGCGCGCAGAGGACGGCGGCGTCGACCGGGCCGTCCGGCTCGAGGCCTGCTCGCTCCGGCCGGACGTCGGTGGCGAAGACCTCGTCGCCGCGAGCCCGGAGCACGGCGGCGAAGAGCAGGCCGACGAAGCCCTGGCCGACGACGAGCACGCGGCCGCGCGGCACGCGCTCCGCACCGCGGAGCACGCAGGCGAGCGGCTCGAGGTAGGTGCCGAGGGCGTCTCCGACCCCGTCGGGCAGCTCGATCCCGTCCGTCGCCTCCACCTCCTCCGCCAGGCCGCCCGGGACGATCGTCGGCGCCGCGAACCGCTCGCAGGTGGACTCGTGGCCCGTGCGGCAGCGCCCGCACGCGCCACAGGGGAGATGGTGGATCAACGCGATTCGCCTACCGTCCGCTCGCCGCGCGACGACCTCGTGCCCGAGCACCGTCCCCGCCGGAGCGACGCCGATCTTCTCCACGTCCGAGCCGCAGAGCCCGCACGCGAGCACCGGCATCGGGTCGGCCGGCGCGGGCGCGTCCGCGAGCCGGGGCAGTCCGTCAGCGTCGAGCACGACCGCGCGCACGCCCGCATCGTATGGATAGCCTCGCCGTCCGATGAAGAGGCGGCTGCCCAACGTCCTCCGCGTCCGCGACTACGCGCTCTCGCTCGGGTCGAGCATCTCCTACGGCTTCGGCCGCGAGATGGTCTTCGTCGCCGTCGGCTGGCAGGTCTACGACATCTCGCGGAACCCGTTCCACCTCGGCCTCGTCGGCCTGGCCGAGTTCCTGCCGCTGCTCCTCTTCGCGCTGCCGGCCGGGGCGCTCGCCGACCGACTGCCGCGAAAGCTGATCTACATGGGCTCGCTGGCCGTCGACGCGGCGATCACCGTGCTCTTGCTCGTCGTCAGCCTCAGCGGCGCCGAGCGGCTCTGGCCCTTCCTTGCGCTCTCGTTCGCGAGCGGCTGCTCGGCCGCGGTCGGCAACCCCGCGATCCGCTCGATGACGCCGACGCTCGTCCCCTTCGAGCTACTGCCGAGCGCGATCGCGCTCCGCTCGACGGTCTTCCAGGGAGTCGTGGTCGTCGGGCCGGCCATCGGCGGGCTGCTCTTCGCGCTCGGGCCGGAGGTGGTCTACGTCACCGGTGCAGTACTGATGCTGATCTCGGTCGGCTTCGTCGTGCCGATGAAGCCGCGGACGATCGAGGAGGCGCCGTTCGAGATCGGCGGCTCGCGCCTCACGTCGCTCCTCGCCGGACTGCGGTTCGTGCGCCGGACGCCCGTGCTGCTCGGCGCGATCTCGCTCGACCTCGTCGCCGTTCTCTTCGGCGGCGCCGTCGCGCTGCTGCCGGTGTTCGCGAGGGACATCCTCGACGTCGGCCCGGTCGGGCTCGGCGTCCTGCGGAGCGCGCCGGCGGTGGGCGCGCTGCTCGCGGGAATCATGCTCACGCGCCGGCCGCTGCGGGGGATGGCGGGGAGGAAGCTCCTGCTGGTCGTCGCCGTCTTCGGCGCGAGCATGGTCGTCTTCGGGCTCTCGCATTCGTTCCCGCTCTCGTTCGCGGCGCTCGCCGTGAGCGGCTTCGCGGACATGATCAGCATGAACATCCGCTCGATGATCACCGCGCTCGCGACGCCCGACGCGCTCCGCGGGCGCGTGAACGCGGTCGAGATGGTCTTCATCAGCGCCTCGAACGAGCTCGGCGCCTTCGAGTCGGGGGCCGCTGCCGCGCTCGTCGGCGTCGTCCCGGCGGTGGTGGTCGGCGGCACGCTGACGATCCTCTGCGCGCTCGCCTGGCCGCGGCTCTTCCCGGCGATGGCCCGGATCGACCGGCTCGAGTCGCTGCACGCCTCCGGGCCTTGACCCGGTCTTGATCCGCACTGTGTGACAATTGCCGCACAGTCGATCGGGAGGGGCCGGTTTAAAGCTGCGCAGGCGGCCGACGTCGCACTTGCTCGTCCTCGGAGCATTCCTCGCCGCGGGCGCGACCGCGCTGCCCGCGCTCGCCGTGCGGGCCACGTCCGATCCGGACCCGTCGCGGTTCCCGGGCGGGCCCTACTTCGTGATCGGCTGCGGCGTCAGCCACCTCAACAACGACGACCCGATCGCCTTTCCCGGACAGCCCGGGAAGTCCCACAACCACACGTTCATCGGCAACCGGAAGGTCGACGCGGCGACGACGCCGGCTGCGCTGGTCGGCGGAGACTCGAGCTGCGACGACGTCGGCGACGCCTCGGCCTACTGGGTGCCGTCGCTCTTCGCCGGCGGGAGGGCGCTGCGGCCGCTCGTCGGTGTCGGCTACTACGTGCGCCGCACCTGGGCCTCCGTGCGGGAGTTCCCGGCCGGGCTCGTGATGATCGCGGGCAACGCGAAGGCGATGCGCCCGCAGCCGCTGTCCGTCGTCGGCTGGGGCTGCGGCGGCCTCAGCGCCCTACCGCGGTCGGCGGCGGTGCCGAACTGCCCGGCGAACCGGGCGCTGCACCTCCGCGCGACGTTCCCCGTGTGCTGGAACGGCCGCGACCTCGACAGCGTCGACCACCAGCGGCACAGGGCCTACGCGATGCGCGGCCGCTGCCCCCGCACGCACCCCGTTGCGGTGCCGACGCTCGTGCTGATCCTCCTCTACCCCGAGACCGAGCGGCACCCGATCCAGGCGTCGGGCCGCTTCGGGACGCACGCGAACTTCGTCAACGGTTGGGATCAGGACACCCTCTCCGCGCTCGTTGCAGCGCTCAACTGAGCCGCTACAATGCGCGGCCGAGGGGCTATAGCTCAGCTGGGAGAGCGCCTGGATCGCACCCAGGAGGTCGGCGGTTCGAGCCCGCCTAGCTCCATCGCCGGATTGCAGGGTTTCGAGGGCGGCTCGCCGACCTCAGGGGTCAGGTCTTGAATTCGCGGGTCGAGCGATGTCCGTTCGAGTCGCTTCGAAGGCCTTGAGTCGGCGCGTCACGGTGGAGGGGTGAATGCCCAGGTGGCCGGCGATCTGTGCGAGTCGGTAGCCGTGTTCGTGGACGGCTGCGGCGATCTCGGCGTCGCTGCCTGTCCGGAAGAGCCGAACGAGGGCAGGTCGCGTCGCGTGCCGCTGCTGTGAGGGGTGTTCTTGCGAGTGTGGCGGTGGCGGGTGCGTCGCCTGGACGAACCGCGGGCGAGCGAGATAGAGGCCGCCGATCGGGTCGAACCTTTCAGCAGCGTCGAGTGCCTGGTCGACGAATGCTCTGTAGCGCTGGTGCGCTTCGTCGCGGTCGGGCGAGAACTGCGTGAGGAGCCAGTTTGATCGAGAGGAACGGCGGAACGCGCTCCAGGCCAGCGGTTGCCCGGTAGCTCGACCAGCGCCACTGGCGGGGATCCGTGCAGAGGCCGGCGCGAACCGGATTGAGGACGATGTATCGCGCGACGCCGAGCGCGTAGGCGTCCTTCTCGACCAACCAGGCCTTGAACCTGCCTTCGAAGAGATGCCCAGCGCGGCCGTGGCGGCGGTTGAAGCGCGCGGCATAGACGCCGTTCAGCTGGCGCATCCCGAGCGACAGGTTCGCGTTCGGGGTTTCGACCATCAGGTGATAGTGGTTGCCCATCAGGCAGAACGCGTGGCAGATCCAGCCGTATCTCTCCACCACCTGCTTGAGTCCGTCGAGCAGCCAGGTTCGGTCGCGGTCGTCGCGGAAGATCGAGGCGCGTTCGTTCCCCCGCGCGTGGACGTGGTAGAGCGCGTGCTCGAATTCGACCCGGAGCGGCCGTGCCACCGTGCGAAGCTACGCGTGGCGGAGGAGCATCCGCAAGATGCCGAGAACGGCCTCGTCTACTCGAGGCGTGACGAAACGCGAGGAATCAAGACCTGACCCCCCGGTTCTCGCTAGCGCGGCTGCGGGACGATCCGGAGGTACGGCTTCGGCGCGTCCCAGCCGTCCGGGTACGTCTCCTTCGCCTCGTCGTCGGACACCGAGCCGGCGATGATCACGTCGTCGCCCTGCTGCCAGTTGACCGGGGTCGAGACCTTGTGCTTCGCGGTCAGCTGCAGCGAGTCGACCACGCGCAGCACCTCGTCGAAGTTGCGTCCGGTCGTCATCGGGTAGACGAGCACGAGCTTGACCTTCTTGTCCGGGCCGATGACGAAGACGTTGCGGACGGTCTGGTTGTCGGCGGGCGTGCGCGCGAGCGGGTCGCCCTCGGTGCTCGCCGGCAGCATCCCGTAGAGCTTCGAGACGTTGAAGTCGGCGTCGCCGATGATCGGGTAGTTGGGCGCCGCGCCCTGCGTCTCCTCGATGTCCTTCGCCCAGCCGGCGTGGCTGTCGACGGGATCGACCGAGAGGCCGATCACCTTGACGCCGCGCTTGTCGAACTCGGGCTTGATCTTCGCCATGTAGCCGAGCTCGGTCGTGCAGACGGGCGTGAAGTTCTTCGGGTGCGAGAACATGACCGCCCACGAGTCGCCGATCCAGTCGTGGAACGAGATCCGGCCCTCCGTGGTGTCCGCCTCGAAGTCGGGTGCCGTGTCGCCGAGTTGCAAAGCCATGTCGCCCTCCTGTCCGCCGTGCCGATCCGCCGACTGTACCTCGCGGCTCACGGCAGGCAGCAAC
Organism: Actinomycetes bacterium; assembly: GCA_031425855.1. Taxonomy (GTDB): domain Bacteria; phylum Actinomycetota; class Thermoleophilia; order Gaiellales; family Gaiellaceae; genus Gaiellasilicea. Next base: position 5,464 of record JANPKC010000126.1, read on the forward strand.
GGCTACGCGTCGTCGACGCGCTGCCGTGCGCGGTCGACCTCGGCCCTCGCCTCCTCGAGCTCGCGCTCGGCTGCGCGGAGCCGCTTCTCGGCCGCGGTGAGCGCCGCCTTCGCCTCGCGCCGGCGCTTCTCGGCCGCCCGGTCGGGCTTCGGCGGCGCCGGCTTCCTCGGCGCAGCCTCCTTCCGTCGCGCCGGAACGAGGGCAGGGTCGAGGCCGAACCCGGACGCGGTCAGATCCTCGCGCAGCAGGCCGCGCTCGAGCAGCGGCCAGAGCTCGGGATCGATCGACGCGACCCGCAGTGTCTGAGTCGCCCTCTCGACGGTGGGCGCGCTCAGCTTCCGCCGGCGGAGGTCGCGCTGGACGCGGTCGAGCGCGACACGGTGCTCCCTGATCGCCTCGTTCAGGTCGGCGCCCTTCTTCCCCGAGACCGCCGCCTCCTGCGCCTGGCGCAGCCGCTTGCCCGACTGGATCAGCGCACGCACCTCGGAGGGATCCTCGTGCACGAGCTCGTTCAGCGCACCGGCCGCCACCGACGGCTTCGGCAGGGCCGCGACGGCCGCGGCCAGCTCCGGGTCGTCCTGCTTGAGCGCCTTCGCGCGGGCGTTACGCGCCGCCGTGAACTCCGGCAGCGGCAGGGCGTAGAGCTTCTGCGTCTCCCGGACGAGCGGCTCGGCCATGTCCGTACTGATACACGCTCGCCTGCAGCGGCGCTCCGATCCCGCCGGCCGGCTGCGCCCGGCCGGCGGCCTGCAGGGCGCGGCGGTAGGCAGCGACCGCCGTCGCGCCGCTCGCCATCACCTCGCCGGTCGAGCGCATCTCGACGCCGCGGTCGGCGGCGCCCGTGAAGCGCTCGGCGGGGAAGATCGCCTCCTTCGCCCAGGCGCGCGTCGGGGCTGCGCGCTCGGGCAGGCCGAGCTCGGCGAGTGACGCGCCGAGGAGCAGGCGGCAGGCGTGGTCGACGAGCGGGATCCCGGTCGCCTTGGCCACGAACGGCACCGTCCGCGACGCGCGCGGGTTCGCCTCGAGCACGTGGAGGTCGCCGTCGTGGAGGGCGAGCTGCAGGTTGAGGAGGCCGCGCGCGCCGAGGCCCCGGACGAGCGTCGAGGCCAGCTCCCTGATCTCCGCTTCCAGCCGCTCGCCCACGGACGGCGCCGGCAGCACGCACGCCGAGTCGCCCGAGTGGACGCCCGCCCGCTCGACGTGCTCGACGATCGCCGCGACCCAGCCGACCTCGCCGTCGCAGAGGACGTCGACGTCGAGCTCGATCGCTCCCTCGAGGAAGCGGTCGACGAGGGCGGGGCCGGCGAGCTCCAGCTCCTCCGGGCCGTGCGCGACGCGCATGCCGCGGCCGCCGAGGACGTACGACGGCCGGACGAGGACGGGATAGCCGATCTCCTCCGCGAACGCGTGAGCCTCCTCCGTCGTCTCGGCGAGTGTCCAGGCCGGGGCGCGCAACCCGAGCTCCGACAGGAGAGCGCCGAAGCGGCCACGGTGCTCGGCCAGGTCGATCGCGCCGAGCGGGTCGCCGAGCAGCGGCACTCCCGCGTCGGCGAGCCCGGCGGCGAGCGCGAGCGGCGTCTGGCCGCCGAGCGAGACGACGACGCCGAGCGGCCGTTCCAGCGCGACGACGTCGAGGACGCGCTCGAGCGTGACCGGCTCGAGGTAGAGGCGGTCGCACGTGTCGTAGTCGGTCGAGACCGTCTCGGGGTTGGAGTTGACGAGCACGACCTCGTGCCCGAGCGCGCGGAATGCCTGCGCGGCGCGAACGCAGCAGTAGTCGAACTCGATCCCCTGCCCGATCCGGTTCGTGCCCGAGCCGAGGACGACGATCGCGCCGGGCTCGGTCTCGTCGCCGTCGCCCTGCTCGTGCGAGAGGTAGTAGTACGGCGTCCGCGCCTCGAACTCGCCCGCGCAGGAGTCGACCGCGAGCCGGCCGGGGAGCGCGCGGCGGGCGCGCACGTCCGCCTCCGTGACGCCGAGGACTCGCGCGATCCGCGGGTCGGGAAGGCCGAAGCGCTTGGCCGCGAGGACGTCGCCGCTCGCGAGCAGCTCCTCGTCGGCGCTGCGGATCGACGCCAGCTCGTCCGCGAAGTACCGGTGCAGCCCGGGGATCTCCGGCAGCGCCGCGCCTGCCTCGACGCCGTCGAGCGCCTTCAGCAGCGCCTCCGGGAAGGTGCGGCCGATCCCGAGCGCCTCGCCGACGGCGCGCATCTCCGTCCCGAGCTCGGTGGAGTTGCCGGGGAACTTCTCGAAGTCGAATCGCGGCGCCTTCACCGCGACGTAGTCGAGCGCCGGCTCGAACGCGGCACTCGAGACGCCCGTGATGTCGTTCGGGAGCTCGTCGAGCGTGTAGCCCACCGCAAGCAGCGCCGCCAGCTTCGCGATCGGGAAGCCGGTCGCCTTCGACGCGAGCGCGGAGGAGCGCGAGACGCGCGGGTTCATCTCGATCAGCTGTAGCTCGCGCGTCCGAGGCTCGTAGGCGAACTGGACGTTCGCCCCGCCGGTGGCGACGCCGACCGCGCGTGCGCAGGCAAAGGCCGCGTCGCGGAGCCGCTGCAGCTCCCCGTCGGGGAGCGTCTGCTGCGGCGCGACCGTCCACGAGTCGCCGGTGTGGACGCCGACCGGGTCGAGGTTCTCGATCGAGCAGACGACGATGCAGTTGCCGGCCGTGTCGACCACGACCTCGAGCTCGAACTCCTGCCAGCCCTCGAGCGAGCGTTCGACGAGCACCTGGCCGATCGGGCTCGCGTCGAGGCCGCGTGCGATGCGCTCGCGGAGCTCGTCTCGCGTGCGCGCGATCCCACCGCCGCGCCCGCCGAGGGTGAACGCAGGCCGGACGACCGCGGGCACGGGGCAGTCGTCCAGCTGGTCGAGCGAGGTGACGACGACGCTCGCCGGGACCGGCAGCCCGGCGGCCTCCATCGCCGTCCGGAAGAGCGAGCGGTCCTCGGCGGTGCGGATCGCGTGCAGGTCGGCGCCGATCAGCTCGACCCCGTGCTCGGCCAGGACGCCGCTCTCCGCCAGCTCGACGGCGAGGTTCAGGGCGGTCTGGCCGCCGAGCGTGGGGAGGAGCGCGTCCGGCCGCTCGCGGGCGACGATCTCGGCGAGCGTCGGCGCGTCGAGCGGCTCGAGATAGGTCGCGTCGGCCCACTCGGGGTCGGTCATGATCGTTGCCGGGTTCGAGTTCGCGAGCACGACGCGGTAGCCCTCGGCGCGCAGCGCCCGGCACGCCTGGACGCCGGCGTAGTCGAACTCGCAGCCCTGGCCGATGCGGATCGGCCCGGAGCCGACGATCAGGATGCTGCGTAGGTCTTTGCGCTTCGGCATGCCGCCGCGATCTCGTCGAAGAAGGGAAGAGCGTCGTGCGGACCGGGCGCGGC
>JANPKC010000127.1:0-3739 GCA_031425855.1 Actinomycetes bacterium
CCCCGTCCGGGGGCTGGCCCCGGACATGTCTCACCACGACGGGTGGCGGCTCGTTCTGCGCCCGCATCAGCGCGAGCGCGTCCTCTTCGCCGAGGTCGCGCCGCCAGACGTCCCAGATCCAGTCCGGGTACGAGTGCCTGAGCGGCCCCTCCGGGAGCTCGGCCAGCAAGCGCTCGATCCCGTCCCCGACGCGGCGAAGGACGGCGTTCGCGAACGGCACGGCGCGCTCGAGCCGCGCGCGGCGGACGAGCTCGACCGACTCGTTCACGGCCGCGTAGCGCGGGACGCCGCCGAGGTAGCCGAGCTGGAAGGCGCCGAGCCGCAGCGCCGCGAGCACCGGTGGGTCGAGCTTTCGCACCGGCCGCTTCCCGAGCGTCTCGATCGCGTGGTCGAGCGTGCGGACGCGCTGCACCGTCCCGAACGCCAGCTGCCGCGCCAGCGAGCGGTCTCGGTCGTCGAGCTTCTCGGAGGCGGAGCGGAGCGCCCGGTCGGCGTAGGCGTCGTCCTCGAAGACGCGCCGGATCACCTCGTACGCCGCGAGGCGTGCGGGCGCGATGCTCATCGCAGGCCGCGGAGGAAGGCGTCGTAGGGCATCCGCTTGCCGCCCTCCGGCTGCACCTCGACCGGGACGAGCTCGCCGTCCTCGAGCCGCGCCTTCCAGATCGTGACGCGGCGGCCGTTCAGCTTGCCGCGCGCACCGATATGCGGCGAGAGCGCGCGGATCCGGTTCAGGCTCTCCACCGGCCGGGAGAGGTCGAGCTCGCGGTCGGCGGCCTCGATCTTGGCCGCATAGGTCGGCTCGCCCTCCTGCGGGACGAACTCGGGCGCGGGCAGCACCTCGTCGAGCAGCTCGACGGCGAGCTCGGCGGCGCGCGAGTAAACCGTCCCCGCATCGTCCTCCGCCGTCAGCGCGAACGCCCGCCGCGCGGCGACAGAGCCGGCGTCGAGCTCCTTCACCGTCTCGTGGATCGTCACGCCCGTCTCCTCGTCGCCCGCCAGCAGCGCGCGCTCGACCGGCGCGGCGCCACGCCAGCGCGGCAGCAGCGAGGGATGGACGTTGAGCCAGAGCCCGCGCTCCAGCAGGCTCTCCGGGATCAGCAGCCCGTACGCCGCGACGACGACCGCGTCTCCCGGGAGCTCCAGCTCCGCGGTCGGGCGCTCCGGCTGCAGCACCGGGACCCCCAGGCGTTCCGCGACGACCTTCGCCGGCGGCGGCGCGAGCTTCCGTCCCCGCCCCGCGGCGCTGTCCGGCCGCGTCAGGAGCGCCGCGACATCGTGCCGCGCGGCCAGCCGTTCGAGCACGTCGGCACCGAAGGGCGCGGTTGCGGCCATGGAGATCCTCACGCGGCCAGGCTATGCCAAGTAACAGACTGTTACTTGGCTAGAGCGAGCGGCGCAGGGTCGCGAGCGCTTCCTTGCGCGCCGCGTCGTCCGTCCGCTCGAGCATGAGGACGCCGTCGAGATGGTCGAGCTCGTGCTGGACGACGCGCGCGTCCATCTCCTCGAGCTCGAGCCGGAGCGGCGCACCCGCCACGTCCTGCCCCTCGATCGTCACCTCGAGCGCCCGCTCGACCGGCACGAGCACGCCCTGAAGCGAGAGGCAGCCCTCGTCCGCTGTCTCCGTCGAGCGCGAGCGCTTCGTGATCTCGGGATTGACGATCGTCGTCACGTCCTCGTCGCCCGCGAGCTGGCAGACGAACAGGCGCTGGAGCACGCCGACCTGCGTTGCGGCGAGGCCGACGCCGCGGGCGTCGTGCATCAGGTGCGCCATCTTCTCGGCCAGCCGCGCCAGGTCGTCGTCGAACTGCTCGACCTCCCGCGCGCGCATCCGCAGGACGGCGTCGGGGTACTGGCGGATCTGCGCGAGCGCGACCCGGCGGCGCGCATGGTCCTGCGCGTCGAGCTCCCGCTCGTCGACCTCCTCGCCGCCCTCGGGTGCCGGACCGACGCCGCCATCAGCCATGCGCCCGAGTGTAGTCAGAGCGATTGAGGGTCGACGTCGACGACCGCATGGACGCCCGCCCTGCGCATCGCGGGCGCCGCGGCCGCGAGCAGTCGGCCCGCAGCGGCCGCAAGCGCACGCGGGCTGTCCGTCTTCGCGACGAGCTGCGAGCGATGGCGGCCGCGCAGGCGCAGCAGCGGCGCCGGGCCGAGCAGCTCGGCACCCTTCAACTCGCCCTCGAGCTCGCGCAGCAGCCGTTCGGGCGCGTCGGGATCCGTGCCCGAGGCCACGATCGAGATCAGGTGGCGAAAGGGGGGGTAGCCGAGCTCGCGGCGGCGGTCGAGCTCCTCCGCGAGGAAGCCGGCGACGTCGTGGCGGGCGGCGTAGCGCAGCGGCGTCGCATCCGGCTGGAAGGTCTGGACGATCACCTTCCCGGGCGCGTCGCGGCCGCTGCGGCCGGCGAGCTGGCTCACGAGCTGGAAGGTGCGCTCCTCGGCACGGAAGTCCGGGAGCGAGAGGCCCGTGTCCGCGTCGACGACCGCGGCAAGCGAGACGCCGGGGAAGTGGTGGCCCTTGGCGACCATCTGCGTCCCGATCAGGACGACGCGATCGGCTGCGGAGAAGCGGTCGAGCGCTTCCCGGAGCGCGCCCGGCTTCGCCGCCGTGTCCGCGTCGAGGCGGATCCGCTCGAGCTCGGGAACGTGCTTCGCGAGCTCGGATTCGAGCTTCTGCGTGCCCGCGCCGATCCGCGCCAGCTCGGAGGAGCCGCACTCGGGGCAGGCCTCCGGGACGCCCTCCGAATAGCCACAGTGGTGGCAGTGGAGCCGGGCGTCGCCGTGCAGCGTCAGCGCGACGTCGCAGAGGCCGCACCGGCGCGAGACGCCGCAGGCGCGGCAGTGGATCGCGGGTGCGAGACCGCGGCGGTTCAGGAGCAGGATCGCCTTGCCGCCGCGCTCCGAGATCCGGCCGAGCTCCTCGAGCAGCGGCGCGGAGAGCGGATAGCCCGCCTCGTAGCGGAGGTCGACGAGCCGCACGCTCGGCATCGGCGCGCCGAGCCGCGCACCGAGCTCCAGCCGCTCGAGCCGCTCCCAGCTCTCCGGCCGCGGCGTCGCACTGCCGTAGACGGCGACGGCGCCCTCGAGCGCGGCCCGCTTCGCCGCGACGGTTCGGGCGTCGTAGCGGGGATCGGACTCCTGCTTGTAGGACGAGTCGTGCTCCTCGTCGATGCAGATCAGGCCGAGGGCCGGCACGGGGGCGAAGACGGCCGACCGCGCCCCGACGACCACCGGCGCCTCGCCCGCGACGATCCGCTCCCGCTCGTCGCGGCGCTCCGCCTCGGTGAGGCCCGAGTGCAGCACCGCGATCCGGTCGCCGAAGCGGGCCTGGAAGCGGCCGAGCGTCTGCGGCGTCAGGGCGATCTCGGGGACGAGGACGATCGCGCCCTTGCCCCGCTCGAGCGCGGCCGCGCACGCCTGGAGGTAGACCTCGGTCTTGCCGCTGCCGGTGGCACCGGCGAGGAGGAGGTGCGCCCCGGCCCCGTCGATCGCCTCGACGATCCGGGCGACGGCCTGCTGCTGCGGCGGGGTCAGGTGGGCAGGCTCCGCCTCGCCGGCCATGCCCGCGCCCGTCTGCCGCCGCTCGCCGCGGCGAGCCCTCAGCTTCGGCGCGACGAGCTCGAGCGCCCGCGCCGGTGTCGAGCCGTAGTAGTCGGCGAGCCAGAGCGCGAGCTCGACGAGCGCCGGCGGCAACTCGTAGAGAACCCCCTGGATCGGGGCCGTCCTCACCCCTGCGGGCGCC
>JANPKC010000128.1:0-11693 GCA_031425855.1 Actinomycetes bacterium
CCGCCAACTACAACTGCCCGGGCCAGATCGTGGTCTCCGGGGAGGATGATGCGGTCGGCGAGTGCTGCACCGAGGCGGAGCGCGAGGGCGCCCGCCGAGCGGTGCGGCTGCGCGTCTCCGGCGCGTTCCACTCGCCCCTCGTCGAGCGTGCGGCCGACAAGCTCCGGCCCGCCGTCGAGAAGATCCACTTCGCCGATCCGCGGACGGCGTTCATGTCGACTGTGACCGCGAAGCTCGAGGATGCAGGCAACTACCGCGAGTTGCTCGTTCGCCAGCTGACGGCTCCGGTCAAGTTCACCCAGGCCGCCGGCGAGCTGATCGGCAAGGGCGTCACCGTCTTCGTCGAGGTCGGTCCCGGCAACGTGCTCAGCGGTTTACTGAAGAGGATCGACCGCAGCGTGAAGACCTTCGCTGTGAACGACCTGCAGTCGCTGCGCGAGCTCGAGGACGCACTTGCCTGAGTTTGCGTCGCTCGACGGGAAGAGCGCGCTCGTCACCGGCGCCTCGAAGGGGATTGGCAAGGCGATCGCGACCGAGCTCGCGGCGGCCGGCGCGACCGTCGTGCTCGGCTACCGCTCCGGCAAGGAGGAGGCGGAAGCGCTCGCGACCGAGCTCGGCGGCCGCGCGATCCAGGCCGACGTCTCGAGCGCGGACGACGCGAAGCGCCTCGTCGAGGAGGCCGGCGACCTCGACATCCTCGTCAACAACGCCGGGCTGACCCGCGACGGCCTGCTCGCGCGCATGTCCGACGACGACTGGCGGACGGTGATCGACACCAATCTCGCGTCGGTCTTCTACACGTGCCGGGCGGTGACGCGGCCGATGATGAAGAAGCGTGCCGGCGCGATCGTGAACATCTCCTCGATCGTCGGCGTGCACGGCAACTGGGGGCAGACGAACTACGCCGCGTCGAAGGCGGGGATCATCGGCTTCACGAAGTCCCTGGCGCGGGAGCTCGGCTCGCGCAACATCCGCGCGAACGTCGTCGCGCCCGGATACGTCAAGACGCAGCTCACGGACGTCCTGCCCGAGGAGGCGACGGGCGCGATGCTGGAGAACACGCCGCTCGGCCGGCTCGGCGATCCGGAGGACGTGGCCGGAGCGGTACGCTTCCTCTGCTCCGACGCCGCCTCGTTCATCACGGGCGAGGTGCTGCTCGTCGACGGCGGCCTGGGAATGTAGAAGGGTGGATGAGGGTGGCTGCAGACAACGGACGTAGACGCGTGGTCGTGACCGGGCTCGGCATGGTGACGCCGCTCGGCAACGACGTCGAGACCTCGTGGTCGAGCCTGATCGCGGGGGAGTCGGGCGCGGCTCCGATCGAGCAGTTCGACGCCACCGAGTTCCCGGTCCACTTCGCCTGCGAGCTGAAGGGCTTCGACCCGACCGTCTGGATCGAGCGGAAGCAGGCGCGGCGCATGGACCGGTTCGCGCAGATGGTGCTGGCCGCGGCCCGCCAGGCGGAGGCCGACTCCGGGATGGAGATCGCGAAGGAGTCGCCGCGGATCGGCGCCTCGATCGCCACCGGCATCGGCGGGCTCGGCGCTTTCCAGGACTGCTACCAGACGCTGATGGACCGCGGCCCCGATCGCGTCAACCCGTTCTCGATCCCCGCGATCATTCCCAACATGGGCGCCGGCTGGGTCTCGATGGAGCTCGGTACGCAGGGCCCGCTCTCCTCGCAGTGCACCGCCTGCGCGGCCTCGAACATGGCGATCGGCGAGGGTGCCGACGCGATCCGGCTCGGGCGCGCCGACATGATGTTCTGCGGCGGCACCGAGGCCGGCATCACCCGCGTCGGCATCGCCGGCTTCGGCGCGATGCGCGCCCTGTCGCGCCGGAACGACGACCCGAAGGCCGCCTCGCGGCCCTTCGACGCGGGGCGCGACGGCTTCGTGATGGGCGAGGCGGGCGGCGTCGTCGTCCTCGAGGAGCTCGAGCACGCCCGCGCGCGCGGCGCGAAGATCTACGCCGAGCTGATCGGCTACGGCGTCTCCTCGGACGCGAACCACATCACCGAGCCCGACCCGTCGGGCACGAACCCGGCCCGGGCGATGCAGATGGCGTTCGACGACGCCGGGATCGACCCGTCCGAGATCGGCTACATCAACGCGCACGGCACCTCGACGCCGCTCGGCGACGCGAGCGAGACGCGGGTGATCAAGCTCGCCGTCGGCGAGGAGAACGCCTACAAGATCCCGGTCTCCTCGACGAAGGGCGCAACCGGCCACTGCCTCGGCGCCGCCGGCGCGATCGAGGCGATCTTCACGATCCTCGCGACGCAGCGCGGGGTGCTGCCGCCGACGATCAACTACGAGGTCGAGGACCCCCAGTGCGACCTCGACTACATCCCGAACGAGGCGCGCGAGGCGGCGATCACCGTCGGCGTCTCGAACTCGTTCGGCTTCGGCGGCCACAACGCGTGCGTCGTCTTCCGCAAGCACGACGACTGAATCCGCCCGCTCAGTAAGCTCCCGGCCATGTCCCGCTGGGCCACGTTCGACTGCTACGGCACGCTGATCGACTGGAACGCGGGCATCCGCGCCGAGCTCGAGGCGCTCTTCGGCGCCGAGCGGGCGCCGGAGCTCCTGGCCCGCTACCACGAACTCGAGCCGGAGGTGCAGGCCGATTCGTACCGCAGCTACGCGGAGGTGCTGACCCTGACGCTGGAGCGGCTCGCGGCCGAGGCCGGACTGGCGATCCCCGAAGGCGAGACGGGCGTTCTCGCGCGCTCGCTCCCCGACTGGCCTGCGTTCCCGGAGGTCCCGGCGGCGCTCGAGGAGCTCCGTCGCCGCGGCTGGAGCCTCGCGATCCTCTCGAACTCGGACCGCGACCTGATCGCCGCGTCCCAACGTCAGCTCGGCGTCCCCATCGACGTGGCGGTCGTGGCGGATGAGACCGGCTCCTACAAGCCGGCGCATGCCCACTGGGAGCGTTTCTTCGAGCTGACGACGGCCGACCGCGCGCACCACGTCCACGTCGCCGCGAGCCTGTTCCACGACGTCGCGCCGGCGCGTGAGCTCGGCCTCAAGGTCGTCTGGATCAACCGCCTGGGCGAAGAGCCGGGGCCGGAGCCCGACCGCGAGCTGACCGACCTGGGCGCCCTGCCGGACACGCTCGACGAGCTCGTTCCGGCGTGACACTCCGGCCCCCTCGCGACGACGACTTCGACGCGATGCTCGAGCTGATGAACGCGCACCAGCTCGCCGCGTTCGGCGAGGCCGACGTCACCGCCGAGGATCTGCGCCTGTGGCTGACGACGCCGTACGTCGAGGTCGAAAACGACATCCGCGTGCTCGAGTGCGACGGCCGTCTGATCGGCTACGCCGACGTGGACGCGACCCGCGACGACCCGCCGCTCTGGTGGTGCGACCTCAAGGTGACGCCTGACGCCGACGCCGGCGAGGTCGTCCCGCAGCTCGTCGCCTGGCTGGACGAGCGGGCGGCGAGAGGCCGCTTGCGCGTCTGGACGTCGGACACCGACCGACGGATCGTCGATGGGTTCACTGCGCTCGGCTTCGGGCCGTCGCGGCACTCCTATCGAATGGAGATCGATCTGAACGGCGGAACGAGAGGGCCGAGTTGGCCCGACGGGATCGCCGTCCGCGGGATCCACGGGGACGAGCATCGGCTCGCCTACGACGCCGTGGTCGAGGTGTGGCAGGACACATCCGACCCGATGGACGAGACCTTCGACGAGTGGGCGCACTGGACGATCCGGAGCGAGACGTTCGACCCCTCGCTGTGGTTCCTGGCGTTCGCGGGCGACGACCTGGCCGGGTTCTCGCTGTGCAAGCAGAGCTCGATCGACCCGACGGCGGGCTACGTCGCGACGCTCGGCGTCCGCCGCCCCTGGCGCAGGCAGGGCCTTGGCGAGGCGCTCCTGCTGTACTCGTTCGCAGCGTTCGCGGAACGCGGCTGGACGCGCGGTACGCTGGGTGTCGACGCGTCGAGCCCGACGGGCGCCACGCGGCTCTACGAGCGCGCCGGCATGCGCATCTACCGGGACACCCTGTTCCTCGAGCGGCCGGTGCGGGCATGAGCCGCCTTCGCGCCCGCTGTCCGGACTGCCGCACGCTGACGGCCGTCGCGGTCGGGCCCGAGTACCAGTGCCACTCGTGCGGGCGCGAGTTCGAGGCGGGCCTCGTTCGCGTGCCGCGTGCCTGGGGCGCAGGCGGCGAGACGATGGCCGAGGCGGCGCACCTCGAGCTGCCCTACCCGGAGGCGAGCGTGATCGAGGCGGACACGCTCGCGGAGCAGAACCTCCTGCTCGCCTCCGAGCTTCCCGACCGTCCGGTCGTGCTCGGCGGGTGCTGCTGCTCCCACGTCGGCGCGATCGAGGGGTTGTCCGCGGGCGAGGAGTGCCTCGCGGTCGTCTGGCTCGACGCCCACGGCGACCTGAACACACCGGGGACGTCGCCGTCCGGAAATGCCTGGGGGATGCCGCTGCGGATGGTGATCGACGACGGCGCCGTGCTCCCTCGGAACGTCGCGCTCGTCGGCGCGCGCAACCTCGACCCGCCCGAGGCGGAGTTCATCGCGTCGGCGGGCATCCAGACCGGCGAGGGCGCGATCGAGCGGGCGCTCGAGGGCGCCGACGCCGTCTACGTCGCGCTCGACTGCGACGCGTTCGATCCCGGCGAGCTGGCCGTCTTCATGCCCGAGCCGGAGGGGCTCGGCCTCGCGGACGTGGAGGCGCTGCTCACCGACCTCGCCTCCCGGGCCCGGGTCGCCGGCCTCGGCTTCACCGGGCTTCTCCGCGACCCGGCCAACGAGCCGAAGCTCGCCCGCCTCGCCGCCGCGGCACTTGGCGCTCCCGGCGACGGCAAGGAGCCGTGACGCCGAACAGATGGCTGGCCGCGTTCACGCTCGCCGTGAACGTCGGCCATCACATCGGCGCCGTCTCCGAGCCGCTCGGAGAGCTCGGGACGACGCGTGTGGCCGACTGGCTCGACCTCGCGGTGCCGTATGCGGTCGTCGGGCTCGCGGTCGCGTTCCTCGCCTCCGTGCAGGCCCCGACGCGAGCGTGGCTCGTCTTCTGCGCAGGTGCGATCGCCTACACGCAGGGCCACGGCATCCATCTCGCGGCGAACTCGATCGCGAACGTCGACCCGAGTAGCACGAGCCATCTCTGGGACGAGGTCGTCGGTCACTACGTCTGGTACGGCGGCCTGGCCGTCGTGGTCGCGGCGCTGATGCTCGCTGCCGGGGATCGCGCGCCCGCTCGGAGCCGGCTCGGGGTCGCGTTCGCCGCCCTCTTCGGCTTCACGGTCTTCACGAACTCCGTCGAAGGCGGCACGCCGCTGCTCGGGCTTGCGACAGGGCTCGTCTTCGTCGCCTGGGGGCTGCGCCGGCGCGACCGGCTCGGCTGGCTGCTCGTGCCGGCCTACACCGTCGCCGTGGCCGCGCTCGTCGGCTGGGGCGTCTACTGGCGCGGCTGGCCGCAGTTCAGCGAGCTCGGCTGGCTCTAGGGCACTCGCACCGGGACGTGCAACCCCGGGGCGGAGGGACCGGTCTAAGATCGCACGATGTCCGAATCGACCCGGATCGACGTCTCGATCGAGCACAAGCAGGCTCCCGAGCCGCCGCAGAAGAAGCATCCGAACACCTGCCCCGGCTGCGGCTCGCACTATCGCGACGACGAGCTGACCGCGAACCTGCGCGTCTGCAGCCAGTGCGGGCACCACTTCCCGGTCAAGGCGCGGGAGCGGATCGAGCAGGTCGCCGACAAGGGCAGCTTCGCCGAGGAGGCGGCGGACCTGCGTTCCGCCGATCCGCTCGGCTTCTTCGACCTGCGCGCCTACAACGAGCGGCTGGCCGAGGCCGAGGTGGCGACGGGTCTCGGCGACGCGCTCGTCGTCGGCGCCGCGACGATCGAGGATCTGCCCTGCGAGCTGGCGGTGATGGACTTCTCCTTCATGGGCGGCTCGATGGGGTCGGTCACCGGCGAGAAGTTCACGCGTGCGTGCGAGAGCGCCGCGGCCGCGGGCGTGCCGCTGATCTCGATCTCCGCCTCGGGTGGGGCGCGAATGCAGGAGGGGATCCTCGCCCTGATGCAGCTGCCGAAGACCGTCGTCGCGGTCGAGGAGCTCCACGACGCGGGCTGCGCGCTGATCTCGGTGATGGCGCATCCGACCACCGGCGGCCTGCTCGCGAGCTTCGCCAGCCTCGGCGACGTGCTCCTGGCGGAGCCGGGGGCGCTGATGTCGTTCGCCGGCCCCCGCGTCGTCGCCCAGACGACCCGGGAGAAGCTGCCGGACGACTTCGGCCTCGCGGAGTCGAACCTGCGCTTCGGCCACGTCGACGCGATCGTCCCGCGCCCCGAGCTGAGGCCGACGCTCGCCCGGCTGCTTCGCCTCTTCGGAGAGGAGTAGGGTGGCGCGGGATGCGGAGATCAGATTGCGGGATCGGTTGAGCAAGCTGGGCGGGCTCGACCTCCTGCGCGGCGCTCGGCTCTCCGGCGAGCTCGAGCGGCTGCAGCGCCAGCTCGACCGGATCGAGGCCGAGCCGACCGACGAGGAGATCTGGACGAAGGTCGAGCTCGCCCGTCACGAGGACAGGCCGTACACGCTGGACTACGTTGCGCGGATGCTCGACGACTGGTTCGAGTTGCACGGCGACCGCGGCCGCGCCGACGACGCCGCGATCGTGACCGGGATCGGCAAGCTCGAGGACCGAACCGTGGCGCTGATCGGACATCAGAAGGGCCGCGACATCGCCGAGCGTTCGAAGCGGAACTTCGGGATGGCGTACCCCGAGGGCTACCGGAAGGCGATGCGGGTGATGGACCTCGCGGACCGCCACGGCTTCCCGCTCGTCACGCTCGTCGACACGCCCGGCGCCTATCCGGGGATCGCCGCCGAGCAGCACGGCCAGGGCGGCGCGATCGCGCGCTCGCAGGCGCGGATGGCGCGGTTGGGCGTCCCGACCGTCGCCGTCGTGATCGGCGAGGGCGGCTCGGGCGGTGCAGTCGCGATCGCGCTCGCAGACCGCGTGCTGATGCAGGAGAACGCGATCTACTCGGTGATCTCGCCCGAGGGCTGCGCCGCGATCCTCTGGCGCGACGCGGGCGAGAAGCGCAAGGCCGCGTCGGCGTTCAAGCCGGATGCGGCGCACTGCCTCGAGCTCGGGGTGATCGACGGGATCGTGCCGGAGCCGCCGGGAGGGGCGCACGAGAGCCCCGACGAGGCGGCGCGGCTGCTCGCCGCGGCGATCGGCGACGCGATCGACGATCTCACCGGGATCAAGCCGCAGGAGCTGCGGAAGGCCCGCCGGGCGAAGTTTCGTTCGATGGGCGTGCTCGCCTGAACGATCAGGCTATCCACAGCTTCCACAGGCTTTTCCCCTGTCCCGAATACCGCGTGTAAACAGGACGTAGACGTGTTGAGGCCGGCAAAGCCGGCCCCAACTGACCCCCGCTATCGGTGGAGAAGACGGTGCGCGCCGGATTCGGCTGCGCAGCTCCTGGATTGCCGTTCTCCCGTTCCGCAAAACGTCCGCGCAGGTATGAGTGTGCCGTGGCGTCCCTGAAGGACTACGAGCGGAAGCGCTCGCGGGCGAAGACGCCGGAGCCGTTCGGGCAAGGCAAACGCGGCAAGGCGCCGATCTTCGTCGTCCAGCGGCACGACGCTCGCCGGCTCCACTACGACTTCCGTCTCGAGCGCGACGGCGTCCTCCTCAGCTGGGCCGTGCCGAAGGGGGTGCCGCTCGAGCCCGGCACGCAGCACCTGGCCGTCCACGTCGAGGATCACCCGCTGACCTACGCGTCCTTCGAGGGCGAGATCCCCGCCGGCAACTACGGCGCCGGCACCGTCGAGATCTGGGACCGGGGGACGTACGAGCTCGTCGAGGAGAAGCCCGACGGGGGCATGACGGTGCAGCTCCACGGCGAGCGGCTGAACGGGCCGTGGACGCTCGTGCCGGCGAAGCTCGGCGGCGACCCGAAGAACTGGCTGATCGTGAAGAAGAAGACCGACGCTGCCACGGGCAAGGCGCGCTCGTACGCCCCGATGCTCGCCACGCCCGCCGACGCGGTGCCTTCCGGCGACGGCTGGCTGCACGAGGTCAAGTGGGACGGCTACCGCGCTCTCGTGACGATCGCGGGCGGCGAGGCCGAGCTGACGAGCCGGAACGGGAACTCCCTGACGGCCCGGTTCGAGCCGGTCGCGCGCGCGGTCGTGCAGGCGGTGAAGACACCGGATTGCGTGCTCGACGGCGAGGTCTGCGCGCTCGACGCGCAGGGGCGCGCCAGCTTCTCGGCGATGCAGCAGGGCTCCGGGCCGCTCGTTCTCTACGTCTTCGACGTGCTCGAGGTCGAGGGCGAGCGGCTGCTCGACCTGCCGCTGACCGAGCGCCGCGAGCGGCTGGAGGCGCTGATCGACAAGCGCAATCGAACCGTTCGGCTCTCGGCGGTGTTCGACGAAGGGGACGCCCTCTTCGACGCGGCGACGGCACAGAAGCTCGAGGGGATCGTCAGCAAGCGCGCGGACTCCCGCTACGAGGCCGGCCGCCGCAGCCGGCGCTGGCTCAAGATCAAGACGCAGGGACGCCAGGAGCTCGTCGTCGCGGGGTACACGAAGGGCCAGGGCAGGCGCTCCGGCGGCTTCGGCGCGCTCGTGCTCGGCGTCAACGAGGGGGGCGGCCTCCGCTGGGCCGGCAACGTCGGCACCGGCTTCGACGACGCAGAGATCGAACGCCTGCTCGGGAAGCTCCGGCCGCTGCGCCGCGACGACGCGCCGTTCGAGGAGGTGCCGAAGATGCCGAGGGTGCGGAAAGGCGACGTCGTCTGGGTCGAGCCGAAGCTCGTCGCCGAGGTGCGCTTCGCCGAGTGGACGCACGACGGGCGGCTGCGGGCGCCCGTCTACCAGGGCCTGCGCGACGACAAGGAGGCGACTGAGGTGCATCGCGAGCGAGCGCCGATCCCGGACGAGATCAAGCGGGGGAAGCGGCTGCTGAAGCTGTCGAACCTGGACAAGCCGTTCTGGCCCGACGAGGGGATCGCGAAGGGCGACCTGCTCGCCTACTACCGCGACATCGCGCCCGTGCTCGTGCCGCACCTCAGGGACAGGCCGTTCACGATGAAGCGCTACCCCGACGGCTGGAACGGCAAGTTCTTCTTCCAGAAGGACGCGCCGAAGCACATGCCCGACTGGATCCCGACCCGGCAGTTCGAGGCCTCGACGCGCGACCGCCCGCCGCAGCGCCGGCTGATCGACTTCGCGCTCGTCAACGACGAGCTGGCGTTGCTCTGGATGGTGAACATGGGCTGCATCGACATGAACACGTGGTACTCGCGCGTCGACAAGCCCTCGCGGCCCGACTGGGTGCTCTTCGACCTCGACCCCTCGCCCGACGTCGGCTTCCCGGAGACGATCCAGGTGGCGCTCCTGATCAAGCAGATGCTCGACCTGCTCGGGCTCGAGTCGTTCCCGAAGACGAGCGGCTCCGAGGGCATCCACATCCTCGTCCCCGTCGCGCGGCGGCACACCTATGCGCAGACGCGCGAGTTCTCGGAGATCGTCGCCGGCGCGCTCGCCCGCGCCCACCCCGGCCTCGCGACCACGGAGTGGACGAAGGCGAAGCGTCGCGGCGTCCTGATCGACTCGAACCAGAACGGGGAGGGGAAGACGATCGCGTCGGCGTACTCGGTGCGGCCGAAGCCGGGCGCCCCGGTCTCGACGCCGCTGCGCTGGGCCGAGGTGAACGAGTCGCTCGACCCGGCGGCGTTCACCATGGAGGCCGTGCTCGACCGCGTCGCGCGCCACGGCGACCTCCTCGCGGGCGCGCTCGCCTCGAAGCAGTCGCTCGCCGCCGCGCTGAAGACGCTGCGATAGGCCTCAGTCTTCAAGGCGGCGCGGGCGGCCGAGGGCGGAGAGCTCGGCGATGTCCCGCCGGAAGAAGAGCGACGTCGTCCAGTCGACGACGACCCGGAGCTTGCGCGAGACGAGCGGCAGCTGCAGCAGGTGGTAGCTGCGAGTGACGAACCAGCCCGGGAAGCCGCGCAGGCGCAGCCCCATCACGTCGGCGATCCCCTTGTAGCGGCCGAGCGTCGCAACCTGGCCGAGCATCCGGTAGCGGTACGGCTGCTCGTCGCCGCCGAGGTTCTTCGCGAGCCGCCGCGCCTGACGCAGCGCGTGCTGGCAGGTCGGCGGGTCGAACGCGCCCGGCGTCGCCGCGTTCGGGACGGCGGCGCAGTCGCCGAGCGCCCAGACGTGCTCGCGGCCCTCGACGCGCAGGAACGAGTCGACGCGCACCCTGGCGCGGTCGTCGAGCGGCATCCCGAAGACGCCGAGGGTCGGGCTCGCCTTCACGCCCGCCGTCCAGACGAGCGTTCGCGCCGGGATCCGCTCGCCGTTCGAGAGGACGGCTTCGGCGCCGTCGAACGACTCGAGCGTCGTCGACACGTGGATCTCGACCCCGCGGCGTGCGAGCTCCCTCGCCGCGTAGTCGCCGAGCCTCGTCGGGATCTCTGCCAGGATCTTCGGCGCGGCGTCGACCAGCACCCAGCGCTGCGGCCGGTCGCGGAGCCGCGGATACCAGCGGAGCGCGTCGTGGGCGAGGTCGGCGAGCTCCGCAAGCGCCTCGACACCGGCATAGCCGGCGCCGACGAAGACGAAGCCGAGGTGCGCGGCCGCCTTCTGCGGGTCGAGCTCGGCGTCGGCGGCCTCGAGCTCGCGCAGCACGCGGTTGCGGAGGTGGATCGCATCGGCGAGATCCTTGAAGCCGAGGCCGTGCTCCGCGAGGCCGGGGACGGGGAAGGTGCGCGGCACGGCACCGAGGGCGAGCACGAGCTGCTGGTAGTGGACGTCGAACGCGCCGGCGTCCGGGGTCTCGACGTGCACGAGCCGCCGTTCCTCGTCGAGCGACGTGACGCGCCCGAGCAAGAGCTCCGCCTGCGGGCACATCTGGCGCAGCGGCACGACCGTGTGCCGTGGCTCGAGAGTCCCGGATGCGGCCTCGGGGAGCAGCGGTGTGTAGAGCATGAAGTTGTCGGGGCTGACGATCGTCGCGCCGCGGCCGCCGAGCAGGCGTGCCACGTAGCCGCCCGCGAAGCCACCGCCGATCACGAGCACTCCGCCTCGCGCCTCTCGCATGGGCGATTCGTACCACGCGGCCTGGCACGACGACGGTTCAGAATTGACAATGCTTATAGCGTCCATTAGAACTCCCAATCTCGATGAAATCGATAGTCAAAGAGAGGAAGGCGTGAAGTGGACGTTCATCGCGGCTGCACTTGCGGTCGGACTGGCAGTGATCGCGGCGGCATGCGGCGGCGAGAGCGAGGCGAGCGGCGGCTCGGCAGAGGGCGCGAAGCTGACCCTCGTCGCCTACTCGACGCCGCGGTGCGGCCGCACGACGTCGAGGTGCTCACCGACGCCGTCGACGGCACCGTCGAGGCGATGATCGAGCGGATCGTCCATCTCGGCTCGAGGTGCGCGTCGAGCTCGTCTGCGCCGACGCGTCGGCGACCTGGGCTCAGCTCACCCGCGACGCGTGCGAGCAGCTCGAGCTCACCGAGGGGCAGATCGTCTACGTCCGAGCGACGAGGTCGGCGAGCGAGGTCTCCTCGAGCACGCCGCGCATGCTCGCGCGGAGCTCGATCCAAATGTCGCGCAGCGCCGTCGCCGCGCCCGAGTAGGCGACGTCCTCCGGTCGCGCGCCGCGGACGGTGGCGATCGGCCCCTCGACCGCGC
>JANPKC010000129.1:0-11871 GCA_031425855.1 Actinomycetes bacterium
CTCGATGTCGTCTGCGTCATGGCCGCCGACAACCAGATGGACCCGGCCGACCTGCTCACGCTCGTCGAGCCCGTCGCTCGCGGCGAGGTCGACTACGCCAAGGCCAACCGCCTCGTCACCGGCGAGGCGTGGAAGCTGATCCCGCGCACCCGCTACCTCGGCAACGCGATCCTGTCGCTGCTGACGAAGGTCGCCTCCGGCTACTGGCACGTCGCCGACTCGCAGACCGGCTACACGGCGATCTCCCGCGCGATGCTCGCCCAGCTCGACCTCGGCCGCGTCTACGGCGGCTACGGCTTCCCGAACGACATGCTCGTGCACCTGAACGTCTGGAACGCACGCGTCCGCGACTTCCCCTCGCGCCCGGTCTACGGTGTCGGCGAGCAGTCGGGGATCAAGCTGCGGAAGGTCGTCCCGCGGATCTCCTGGCTGCTCGCGAAGGGCTTCTTCTGGCGGCTGCGCGAGAAGTACGTGATCCGCGACTTCCACCCGCTCGTCTTCTTCTACGCGCTCGGGATCGTGATGACGCTCGCCGGCCTCCTGCTCGGCGTGATCGAGCTGATCCTGCGGCTGAAGGGGAACGAGATCACGACGCCGACGATCGTCCTCGTCGCGCTGCTCCTGATCTCGGGCAGCCAGTTCACGCTCTTCGCGATGTGGTTCGACATGGAGTCGAACAAGGATCTCCGCTAGCAGCTCTGTTTCGCGGTCTTCGCCCTGCCCTGACGTTTCAGCCGCTCGGGGGTGAGGATCGCACGACGTACCGTCGTCTGCATCCGGCCGAGCGCGGGGACGGGGTAGTTGCCGGCCTTCTGGCGGCCGAAGAAGTAGTCGGCGCCGAACGTGACCGTGAGCGTCTCGCTCGACTCGACGGAGCCGACGAGCCGGACGAGGGAGGGCAGGCGGTTGAGCGGGATGTCGGTACGGAGGTTCGTCTCGATCGTCTTCGCCAGCGAGCCGAAGTTGCGGAGCGCGCGAACCGGGTCGAGCTGGTCGGCCATCGCGCTCAGGAAGCAGCGCTGCCGCGCCATCCGCGTGTAGTCGCTCGAGTCCTTGCGCGAGCGCACGTAGGCCAGCGCCTCCCGGCCGTAGAAGCGGTACGTGCGTCCCGGGACGACGTCGATCCTCGGCTTCGGCTCGCCCCATGCGGGCCGCGTCACCTCGTCGCGGAGCCGCTCCTTGACGAGGATCTCGACGCCGCCGAGCGCGTCGACGAGGTCGGCGAAGCCGACGAGGTTCACGAGCGCGTAGTAGTCGACCCGGATCCCGAGCAGCGTCGAGACGGCCTGCTTCAGCGCCCTCGCCCCGTACTCGCCGCCTCCGGCGCGCCCGTAGAGGGCGTTGATCGGCTCCCGGAACGGCTTGCGCTTCGGCCCGAGCGGCACCTGGGCGACGTTGCGGGGGATGCCGAACGCCGCGGCGCGGCCGGTGCCGTGCTGGACCGCCGCCAGGATGATCGTGTCGGTGCGCGCGCCCCAGTTCCCCGGGCCCTCGTCGGTGCCGAGGAGCAGGATCGTCGTCCAGGGCCTCGACACCGGCACCTCCGTGCCCGCGAGCACCCGGGCGTCAGCCTCGAGGGGCGCGACCTCGCCGGGGCCGAGCCGCTCGACGAGCGCCCACTCCCACACGTCCTTCGGCACCCACTCCGGCAGCGGCACGACGACGTGCGAGAGCAGGAGCGCGCCGCGGTCGCACGCGGTCCCGCACGGCTCCCCTTCGGCGAAGACGCTCTCGAGCACGTCGTACCCGCGGACGGTCACCCACGCGGCCGCGACGTGCGGCGCCGCCGTCAGCGCGACGAGCGCGGCGAGCCCGACGGCCCAGCCCCCGCGCGAGGCGTCCACGACCGCGAAGAGCCGCAGCACCAGCAGAGCCAGGTCGATTGCGAGCACGGCCGCCACGACGCGGCGGTCGACGCTCCACACCTCCTCCGCTGCAAGCCACGACGCGAGCGCGAGCAGCGCCAGAAGCGAGACAGCGGTGATGGCGAGCAGCACGAGCCCGCGCCGCCGTGCACCCGCGTACAGCTGACCGGCTCCGGGCAGCAGCATCGAGAGGAAGCCGGCGAGCAGCCCTCGACCCGTGGGCACTCCCATCGTGCCAGTGTAGGAGCAGGGCCAGAGGTGTGAGGACTTCGTTAGAACTGGGCTGCCGCGCCCCGACCGCCGCTAGCATCCGGCCGATGCCTACTTCGGTCGTCACGGGCGGTGCCGGCTTCCTCGGGTCCCATCTCTGCGACGCGCTGCTCGAGCGCGGGCACCGGGTGGTCTGCGTCGACAACCTGGAGACGGGCTCGCTCGCGAACATCGAGCACATGCGGACGGACGAGTTCGGCTTCGTCCCGCACGACCTGACGCAGCCGATCAGGATCGAGGAGCCGGTCGACTTCGTCTACCACCTCGCGAGCCCGGCCAGCCCGATCGACTACCTGCGGCTGCCCTTGCAGACGCTGAAGGTCGGCTCGCACGGCACTCACAACGCGCTCGGTCTCGCCAAGTTCAAGCGCGCCCGCTTCCTCCTCGCCTCGACGAGCGAGGTGTACGGCGACCCGCAGGTGCACCCGCAGCCGGAGACCTACTGGGGTCACGTCAACCCGATCGGCCCGCGTGGCGTCTACGACGAGGCGAAGCGCTACGCCGAGGCGCTGACGATGGCCTACCACCGCCAGCAGGGCGTCGACACCGCGATCGTCCGGATCTTCAACACCTACGGGCCGCGCATGCGCCCGCACGACGGGCGCGCGATCCCGACCTTCGTCCGCCAGGCGATGGAGCGCAAGCCGATAACGGTCTTCGGCGACGGCTCCCAGACGCGGAGCTTCTGTTACGTCGACGACCTCGTCCGCGGCCTGATCGGCCTCGCGGAGAGCGGCGAGCATCTTCCGGTCAACATCGGCAACCCGCAGGAGTTCACCCTGCTCGAGCTCGCCGAGAAGGTGCTCGAGGTCTGGGGCGGAGGCAGCGAGATCGTCTACGAGGCGCTGCCGGTCGACGATCCAAAGGTGCGCCAGCCCGACATCACGCGGGCTCAGCAGGTACTCGGGTGGGAGCCCGAGGTGGGTCTCGACGAGGGGCTGCGCAAGCTCCACTCGTCGCTGCAGGAAGCATCGGTTGCGTAGGGTCGCGCTCGGCCTCGTCGCGCTCGCGCTCGTCGCCGTTCCCTCGGCGTCGGCGTCGCGCTTCCTCCAGCACGGGATCTTCGACGACGCCCAGATCAACTACGGCAACCCAGACAAGGTCTTCCCCCAGCTGAAGGAGCTGAAGACGCAGCTGATCCGCGTCAACCTCGTCTGGGGCGGCGCGAACGGCATCGCGAAGCGGAAGCCCGTCAACCCGACGAACCCGAACGACCCTGCCTACGACTGGTCGGTCTACGACCGGACCGTCTTCTACGCGCAGCAGCACGGGATCAAGGTCGTCTTCTCGATCCTCGGCACGCCTCCCTGGGCGAACGGGGCCAAGGGCGTCAACGTCGTGCCGCGCAGCATCCTCGACCTGGAGCGGTTCGCGACCGCCGCGGCGCGCCGCTACAGCGGCACGTTCAGGACGAAGGAGGGGCGGATCATGCCGCCCGTGCGGCAGTGGCTCGCCTGGAACGAGCCGAACAACCCCGCTTTCCTGCGGCCGCAGTACCGCACTGTCGCCGGCAAGGCCGTGATCCAGAGCGCGATCGACTACGCGAAGATCTGCAACGCGGTCGTCAAGGGCGTGCGCAAGACCACCGTCGGTGCCTCGAAGGTCGCCTGCGGCGTCACCGGCCCGCGAGGCAACAACAACCCGAACTCGAGCCGCCCGGCGGTCTCGCCGCTGCCGTTCCTGCGGGCGATGAAGAAGGCCGGCGCGAAGGGGTTCGACGCGTACGCGCACCACCCGTACTACGGCGCCCCGCGCGAGACGCCGAGCACGAAGCCGCCGCCCGGGATCCACGGCAATGCGCCGACCGCGGTCACGCTCGGCAACTTCGACGTGCTCGTCCGCGAGGTGACCCGGCTCTACGGGAACAAGCGGATCTGGATCACCGAGTACGGCTACCAGACGAACCCGCCCGACAAGATCTTCGGCGTCTCGTTCGTGAACCAGGGGCGCTACCTGACGCAGGCGTACGGGATCGCGAAGCGGCATCCCCGGATCGACATGTTCCTCTGGTTCCTTCTCCGCGACGAGCGGCTCGGCGTCGACGAGGGCTGGCAGTCGGGCCTGCTCACGGCCACGGGCGCGAAGAAGCCGTCGTTCGCGGCGTTCCAGAAGCTCCGCGGCTAGCGCGCCGCGAGGAAGCGTTCCGCGACGAGCTCGAGGCCCTGCTCGAGCCCGACCTTCGTCTCGTAGCCGAGCACCCGCTGAGCCTCGGAGACGTCGGCCCACGAGTCCCTGACGTCCCCCGTGCGGAGCGGGAGGTACTCCTTCTCGACCGGCTTCCCGAGCGCCGCGCCGATCGCATCGGCGAGCTCGTTGACGCTCGCCTGCCGTCCCGTCGCGACGTTGAGGACGGTGCCGGCCGCTCCGGCCGCATCGGCCGCCAGCACGTTCGCCTCGACCACGTTGGCGACGTAGGTGAAGTCGCGCGACTGGGTCCCGTCGCCGTGGATCGGCACCGAGCGGCCGTCCTGGATCGCCTCGAAGAAGCGGGGCACGACGGCGGCGTACTGCGACTTCGG
Organism: Actinomycetes bacterium; assembly: GCA_031425855.1. Lineage (GTDB taxonomy): Bacteria > Actinomycetota > Thermoleophilia > Gaiellales > Gaiellaceae > Gaiellasilicea. The sequence continues at coordinate 4,655 of JANPKC010000129.1, forward strand.
GTCCTGGCGCGGGCCGAAGACGTTGAAGTAGCGCAGAGCGACCGTCTCGAGCTCGTAGACGCGGTGGAAGCTGACGCAGTACCGCTCGGCGGCGAGCTTTGCGACGGCGTACGGCGAGATCGGGTCGGGCTGCTGCGCCTCGTTTCGCGGCAGCGTGCCGCTGTTGCCGTAGACGGAAGACGACGACGCGTAGACGACGCGGCGCACGCTCTCGTCGCGGGCCGCGAGGAGCACGTTGAGCGTGCCCTCGATCGTGACGGCGCTCGTCGTCAGCGGGTCCTGCACCGACCGCGGCACCGAGGGGAGCGCGCCCTGGTGGAAGACGAGCTCGACCCCGCGGACGGCGTTGTGGACGCGCTCGTAGCTGCGCAGCTCGCCCTCGACGACCTCGACGTCGTCCTCCAGGCCTGCGAGGTTGGCGCGGTTGCCGGTGGCGAAGTTGTCGAGCACGCGCACGTCGTCGCCGCGCTCCAGGAGCGCGCGCACGAGGTTGCTGCCGATGAAGCCGGCGCCGCCGGTGACGAGGACCCTGCGACTCACGGGGGCGACCCTAGCGGAATGCTCCGGCCGCCTCGCCTGGGTAGGTTGTCCGGCGTGAGCGGTGCGAACTGGCCCGGGGAGGAGCGTCGGCGGCCGCCGCTGACCTCGCCCACGTGGGCTGTGAGGGCACCGCTCGCCGCGTGGCTCGAGGAGCAGGCGGCGGCGGGCGAAGGCGGCTACCGGGTCCTCGACGTCGGCTGCGGCCCCAAGCCCTACTACCCCTTCTTCGCCGACCGCGCGAGCGAGTACGTCGGGGTCGACGTGGTCGAGAACCCGGCTGCCGAGCTGCGCGGCTCCGTCGAGGATCTCCCCGTGCCGGACGCGAGCTTCGATCTCGTCCTCTGCACCCAGGTGCTCGAGCACTGCGACGACCCGCGGCAGGCCGTCGCCGAGCTGCGCCGCGTCACGGCTCCGGGCGGCCGCGTGCTCGCCTCGACGCACGGCACGCAGGTCTACCACCCCTCGCCGCAGGACTACTGGCGCTGGACGCACGCGGGCCTCGGCCGCCTGTTCGAGGAGGGGGCGGAGTGGGAGTCGGTCGACGTGACGCCCGGCGCGGGCACCGCGACGACGCTGGCGATGCTGCTCGGCACCTATCTCGAGATCGCGCTCCGGCGGACGCCCGTCGCGGGGCCGCCGGTCTGGTTGCTGAACCGCGCCGGCGCGGCGCTCGACGCGCGCGTCCGGATGCTGCGCGAGCCCGTGCCGGGATCGCTGATCGCGAACTTTCACGTGGTCGCCACCGTGGCGCCGTGAGCTCGCGGCTCACCTGGCGGCGCTCCGCGACCGCCGTCGGGCTCTACCTCGCCACCGCCCTCGGCATCCTCGCGACCGTCGTCGCAGCGCGCTCGTTCTCGCTCACCGAGTTCGGCCTCTACGCGACCGTGCTCGCTGCCGCGGGCTTCTTCCAGGCGCTCCTCGACCTGACCGTCGAGGAGTCGCTGACGAAGTACGGCTTCCGCTACGCGACCGCCGAGGACTGGGGGCGGTTCCGGCGCCTCTTTCGCCGCGCGCTGGAGCTGAAAGCCGCCGGAGGCGTGCTCGCCGCCCTCGCGCTGCTCGCGCTGGCTCCCGCGGCCGACTGGATCTTCGGCGCCGAAGGGCTGACGACGCCGTTTCTCCTCGCCGCAGGCCTCCCCCTCGCGCAGGCGCCGGAGAACGTCGCCACGACAGCGCTCCTCCTCCGCGGCCGCTACGACCTGCGGGCGGCATACCAGTCGTTCTCGATGGCTCTGCGCCTCGTGGCCGTGACCATCGGCGTCGGCTACGGGCTGTCCGAGACGATCGCGGCGGTCGTGATCGCGCAGGCGGTGAGCACTGCCGCGGGCGGCGCCGTCGGCATCGCCGCCTTCCGCCGCTTTCCGCGGGAGCCGGCGGCCGGGCTGGCGGATGACCGTGGCGCGATCCTCGCGTTCGTGCTCCAGTCGAGCGCCGCCACCGGTCTGATCTCGCTTCGGAATGCGCTCGCACCGCTTCTCCTGGGCGTGGTCTCCGGCCCGACGCAGGTCGGCCTGTTCCGGATCGCGCAGGCACCGCAGACGGGCTTCAACGCGGCCAGCGCGCCCGTGCGCCTGATCCTGCTCACGGAGCAGACCCGAGACTGGGAGCGCGGCAACCGCGAGCGCGTACTCGTCGGCGTGCGCCGCTACACGGTGGTGGCGGCCGCGCTCTCGCTCGTGCTCGTGCCGCTCTTCTGGTGGCTGATGCCGGACCTGATCGAGCTCGTGTTCGAGGCCCGCTACCTGCCGGCCACCGACGCCGCGCGGATCGTGCTGATTGCGGCTGCGGTGCAGCTCACCGTCGGCTGGTCGAAGTCCTTCCCGACCTCGATCGGGCGCCCGGGGCTGCGGCTGCTGACCGCGGCGATCGAGACTGCGGTGCTGCTGCCGCTCGTGCTCGTCCTGGCTATCGAGTGGGGGGCGACCGGCGCCGCCGTCGCGCTGCTCGCCGCCGCACTCGTCTACGCGCTCGTCTGGGCCGTGCTCTACGTTCGCGTCGCGCGAGCGGCGAGAGCGTCGTCGTAGACGTCGATCGTCCGCTCCGCCATCCGCGCGACCGAGAACTCCGACCGCGCTCGAGCGCGCCCGGCCTCGCCGAGTCTGAGCGCCCGCTCCGGGTCGGCGAGCAGCGCGCCGAGCTCACGGGCGACGCCTTCGGCGTCTCCGGGCTCGACGAGGGCGCCGGTCTCCTGGTGCACTACGACCTCCGGCACGGCGCTGACGCGCGTCGCGACGACCGGCAGCCCGGCCAGCATCGCCTCGAGCAGGACGATCCCAAATCCTTCCCAGCGGGACGTGTGGACGAAGACGTCGGCGCGCCGGAGCCAGTCGCCGATCTCGGTTCGCCCCGGGAGAACGACGACCGCGCCGAGACCGAGCTCGTCGACCAGGGCCCGCGTCGAGCGCTCCAGCGGGCCGGCGCCCAGGATCGCGAGCCGCGCCCTGGGCTGGCGCGCGTGCACGAGCGCGAACGCACGCAGGAGCGTGACGTGGTCCTTCTGCTCGATCAGCCTCCCGACCGCGACGGCGAGCGGCGCGTCGCTCGGGATGCCTGCGTCGCCGGGTGCCGGCACGGACGCGGCCGCAGGCAGCTCGTCGAGCCCGTAGCGGATCGTCGTCAGCTTCCGGGGGTCGTGGCCAGCGCGCTCGAGGAAGACGCGGACCGCGTCCGAGATCGCGATCAGCCGGCGGGCGCCGCGCGCGAAGGCGCGGTCGACGTGGCGAAACGGCCCGAGCAGGTAGCGATCGTCGTTGTGCCTCGTCGAGACGAAGGGCGTGCGGGTCAGCGACGCCGCGAGCGACCCGTAGACGTCCGCGTGGACGAGGTGGGTATGCAGCAGGTCGGCGCGTTCGGCGCGCGCCGCGCGCGCCACGTCGCGTGCGAGCCTGGGCGACACATCCGGCCCGCAGCGGACGCTGCGGTGCGGGACATCGAGCTCGTCGAGTCGCTCGTAGAAGCGGGGGGCGTCGCTCCCGGGAACGTCGAGCCCGAGGAAGCGCGCGTCGATGCCGCGCTCGCGGAGCGCCGGCAGCAGCGCGAGCAGGTGGCCCTCCGATCCGCTGACTCCCGTGACCTTGTGGAGGTGCAGGACTCTCATCGCGTCGTCCTTTGGTAGACCGCCTCGAGCTCGTCGGCCATCCGGCCGGTGGCGTAGCGCAGGCGGACGTCTTCCGAGCCGGCCGCGCCAAGGCGGGTGCGAAGATCGGGGTCGCGGGCGAGCCGCACGACCCGGTCGGACAGTCCGGCGACGTCGCCGACGGGGACCAAGAAGCCGCTCACTCCGTCGAGGACGACGGCCGCCGTTCCGCCAGCGGCCGTAGCGACCACTGGACGACCGGCGCCCAACGCCTCGAACGCCACAACGGGCGTCCCCTCGTTCAGCGACGTGAGCAGGAAGACGTCGAAGGCCGCGTACCACTCGCGGATGTTCCGGTGGAAGCCGACGAAGCGGCACCGATCCGCGACGCCGAGCGTAGTCGCGAGCGCTTCCGCCTTGGGGCGGTCGTCGCCGTCGCCGACGACGACGAGCACCGCGTCGACGCCGGCGTCGAGGACTCCGCGGAGCGTGCGGATGAGGTCGAGCGGCCGCTTGATCGGCGTCAGGCGCCCCGCCCAGCCGATCGCGAGCGTGTCGTCGTCCAACCCGAGCTCGCTGCGGACGCGCTCCCGCGACCGCTCGTCGACCTCGCTCCAGACGGGCGGGTCGAACCCATACGGAACGATCGTGAAGCGCTCGCGCGGCGCCACGCCGTAGTCCACCAGGTCGTTGCGAACCTCCTCGCTGACGGCGAGCAGCGCGGAGGTCGGCCGGGCGAGCGCCCGCTCGATCAGCCGGAAGATTCGCTCCCGGACCGGGGAGAAGTAGCCGCTGAGGACATGGCCGTGGTAGGTGTGCACGATCGACCTGGGGCGTGCCCGTCCGGCCAGGAGCGCGGCGATGCGACCGGTGGCGCCTGCCTTCGCCGTGTGCGTGTGCACGACGTCCGGCCGCCGCGCGCGGATCAGGCGCCGCAGCTCGCGGATGGCGGCGCCGTCCGCGCGGAGAGAGAGCTCGCGCTGCAGGGCGGGCAGCCCGATCACCTCGACTCCGAGCTCGTCGGCCACGTACTCCATCGACTCCTCCCCGGCGGCGAGCGTCCCGGCCACGACGACGACGTCGTGCCCGCGCCGGCTCTGCTCGCGCGCCAGCTGGAGCACGTGGAGCGCCGCCCCGCCGACGTTGAGGCGCGCGATCACGTGCAGGATCGAGAGCTGCTCGCTCACGCGTCCTCCGGCTGCGCAGCGACGACGCCGAGCGTCAGCCAGAAGATCGCCGTCAGCGGGGAGCCCCCGAAGAGCGCTGCTCCCGCGAGCGCGCCGGCGATCGACGCGAGCCAGCTGACGGGGATGTACGCGAGGTCGGACGACCGTTGGCGCGTGGTGACGGCGGCCCGCCACGCGGCGATCGCTGCAAGGGCGAGGAAGAAAGCTGCGCCGACGAGGCCGAGCTCGAACAGCACCTGGTCGTACGCCTGCTGCGGGACGAAGACGGCGTCGGCGCGCGGGAAGTAGTGCGGCGGCTGATCCGAGAACCGCTCGCGCGCATCGGGGAGGTAGCGGGCGAACTCGTCCGGAGGGAGCAGCCCGTGCCAGCCGGTCCCGAGCACCGGCTGGTCGAGGAAGATCCGGCCGCCGATGTAGCTGAAGATCAGCCTCTGGCTCCAGCTGGCGGCGTACTCGCCGGGCGTCTCGGGCGGCGGGCCGAACCAGGACTGCAGGAAGCCGAGGTCGCCCTGGCGGAGCGCCAGCGTGCCGGCGCTGGCGACGCCGGCGACCGCGAGCGTGAGCAGTGCGGCCGTCCAGCGCAGGTCGCCGCGGCGGCGCGCGACGGCGAGGACGACGGCGACGGCGAAGTAGACGCCCAGCAGGCTGGCCAGCGATGCCCCGAGCACGACTCCGATCACGCCGGCGCCGATCCCGAGCAGCGCGAGCGGGCCGGGATTGCCGCGGCGGGCGTGGACCCGCGCGAGGCCGACGGCGACTGCCATCGTCGCGAGGGCCGCAAGATCGTGCTCGCCCATGAACGACGCCTGGCGGCCGCGGTCGGAGGTGAGGAAGCCGAGCAGCCCCCAGGCGGCCGCGACCGTGGCGAATCCGATTACGACCACGAGCAGTGCCTGCAACCGCGACCTGTCGACGACGAACGCGGAGGCGCCGAGCGCCAGCGCTCCCAGCTCGACGAGCTTTCCCGCGGCGATCACCGCATCGGCGCCGTTCGGAAGGGCCGACAGCACCACCAGGGCTGCGAACGCAGCGCCGGCTCCGAGGAGTGCGGGCGAGGGGATCCGTCCGGCCGTTCGCAGGCGCCACAGTGCCAGTGCACCCGTCAGGACGAGCCCGACGTCGGCAAGGTTGACGTCGACGTCCGAGCCGGCGAGCCCGAGCGCCAGCGACGGGAGATCGCGCGCGCGGAGCAGGCAGAGGACGACAGTGACGAGGAAGACCAGGAAGGCCGGATCCCCCGCCGACCGCCCCAGGCGTCTTGGCAGCAGGCTGGGCATCGGGAGCACGAATGATAGGCGGCCCGGTCCGGCGCGCGGTGCGCCCCGTTACGTTAGGGCCGTGCGCATCGCCTTCCTCACCGGTATCTGGCCGCCCGACGTGGGCGGCCCCGCCACGCACGGCCCCGACTTCTCCCGCTTCCTCGTCGCGCGCGGCCACACCGTCCGCGTCGTGACGATGGGCGACGGAGAGCCGGCCGAGCGGCCGTGTGAGGTCGACGTCGTCTCGAGGAAGCTGCCGTTTCCGCTGCGCTACGGCCTGGTCACGCTCCGCGGCGCGCGGGCTGCACGCAGCGCCGACGTCCTCTACGCGTCGGCGACGCTGGGCGCCTCGGCTGCGGCCTCCGTGCTCGCACGGCGCCCGTTCGTCGCCAAGCTGACCTCCGACCCCGCGTACGAGCGCGCCCGTCGCTACGGCCTCTTCTCGGGCACGACCGCGGACTTCCAGGCGGCGCGCTCCCGGCCGGTGCGCATGCTCAAGGCCGTCCGGAACGCGTCGCTCCGGCGCGCACACACGATCGTCGTTCCGAGCGCCTTCCTCGCGAGGATCGCCGAGGGCTGGGGGCTCGACGCGCGGCGCATCCACGTGCTCACCAATCCGGCGCCGCCGCCGCGCGAGATCGACCCGGAGAGCCTTCCGGCCGGGACGTTCGCGTTCGTCGGCAGGCTGACCGAGGCCAAGGATCTCCCGACGGCGATCGCGGCGCTCGGGCTCGTGCCCGAGGCGAGGCTTGTTATCGTCGGCGACGGTCCCGACCGAGCGGAGCTGGAGCGCGTCGCCGCGGCGTCGCCCGCCGCCGCCCGGATCGAGTTTCGCGGCGCGCTCCCGCGAGGCGATGCGCGGTTCCGACTGGTGCGCCACGACAACCCGAGCGGTCGCTTCCGTGCCGGGCAAGCCCGAGGGCGCGGCGCGTCGGAGGCGCGGCATCCGATCCTCGCGTTCCTGGATGCCGACGTCGCGGTCGGCCGCGACTTCCTGTGGTCGCTCGACTGGGTCCACCGTCGATGGCCGCGCACCGCGGTGCTCGGCTATCTGTCGGGCTACAACCTCCACGACCTCGGCCTCGTCCACACGCTCGATCAGGTGCACGGCGCGGAGCCGATCGAGCGGGTCCCCGTGATCCTCGATCGCCAGCG
>JANPKC010000130.1:0-4775 GCA_031425855.1 Actinomycetes bacterium
CTGCCCTCGCGATCAGCTGCGAGCCGAGGCAGACGCCGAGCAAGGGCGTACCGCGCTCGAGCTGCTCCGCGAGGAAGCCGAGCTCGGGCAGGAGCCAGCCGTGCCGGTCCTCCTGGTCGGGATGCATGGCGCCGCCGAGGACGATCACGGCGTCGGCGCCCAGATCCTCGACGCCGTCGCGGGCGACGTTCCGCTCGACGAGTCGGTGGCCGGCCGTGCGCACGGCGTCCTCGAACACACCCGGGCCGACGTCGTCGCCGTGGGTGAGCGCGAGCACGAGCATCGCCCGAGCCTACCGAGCCGGGAGCGCCGTGGCGCCCCCGGCTCGTGGCCGATCAGGAGCTACTTCTTCTTCGCCGGGATGACGAAGCGGACGGTGCCGCTGCGCACCGTCACCGCGGCGCGGGTGGCGCTGAGGCACGGGAGGCCGAACGTCGGGGTGCACGTCGCCGTGCCGGCCGAGACGATCGCCCGGGCCTGCAGGAAGACGATCTGACGCTTCGCCGTCTGCTTGATCCGCAGCGTGCCGCGGAAGCCGGCACCCGTGCGGGAGAGCGTCACCGACGGGCCGAGCCCGGCAGCGGACTTACCGCGGTAGAGCCGCAGCGTCGTCGGGACGCCGGCGGGAAGCTGCGCGGCGCCGGTGAGCGTGAGCGTGGCGAAGCCCTTCGCCGTCTTCAGGACCGGCTTGCGCATCGACAGCACGCGCGGGAACGCGATCACGGACTGCGCCTCGACCGAGCCGGCGGCGTTCGGCGTGCCACGGCCCGGGTTGTACGGCGTCGCGAGCACGCGCCAGCGCGGCTGGCCGGTCCCTGCGCTCGTGAAGACGTTGTTCACCTTGAAGTCGACCTGCGTCAGCTTGAAGCCGAAGGTCGCGCGACCGGGCGTGCCGGCCGGCACATCCGGCGGCGGCAGGCAGGCCTGGATCGACGACGACGCGAACGCGCTCGACGTGGCTCCGGCCGCGGGCGAGTCGACGAACACCGGCAGCTCGAGCGTCTGCCCGGCAGCCTGCAGGATCAGGACCCAGTAGGCCGTGTGCGTCGGCGTGCCGGTGCACTGCTGCGCGGCGGCGGCGATCGGGACCTGCGTCGAGCCCGAGAGGTACGTGCCGTTGGCCGCCCGCACCTGGACGGTGCCGGTCAGCGGCAGCAGCGCGCCGCCGAGGTCGGCCGCGGTGCCCTGTGCGGTGACCGTGCCGAGCGTGGTGCCGGCCGGCTGGGACAGCGTCGCCGAGTAGCCGGTCGGCGCGTAGAACGTGAGCTTCGCGGTCGGGTCGTCCGTCGCGCTGACCGTGTACCGGATCGTGACCGAGCTGCGGTCGTCCGTGACGCGGAGCGAGGGCGACGTGTACGCCGCGAGCGCTGTGCCGGCGGTCGAGAGCGCGAGTGCGCCCACGAGGCCGAGCAGGATCGTGCGAATCGTCTTGCTCATGTGGTTGCTTCCCCCAAGTCGAGTGTGGTCGTGCACGAGTGAACTACCCGCGTGCGTCGAGAAGCGAACTCGACTTGACCCACTGCCTGTTGTCGTACCGGTAGAGATAGACCTTGTCGAGCGGGAAATAGCGCGTCTTCGTGGTCTTGAGCGCGATTCCGGGCAGCAGGAACGGGTTGTTCGCGAGGTTAAGATTCTGTGCGGCCCGGAGCAGGCTTGCCCGCGTCGGCGTCTTCCCGGCGCGCTTCAGGGTCTCGGTCATCGTCCACGCGACGGTCATCCCGTACCAGTTGTAGACGTCGCTCTGCTTGCCGCGCGGGTGGTGGCGGCTCATGATCTTGCGGTAGAGCGCGACGGCCGGGTCCTTGCGCCAGATCGGGTCGTTCGGGTTCTTGACGAACGCCACCGAGAGCGCTCCCAGCGTGAGCTCCTCTGAAATCGACTTGGCGAGCGACATCACGGTCGGCTCGATCGAAACCGAGGCGATGTAGAGCTTTGGGCGCCACCCGAGTTCTTTCATCTCGCCGAGGGCTCGGAGGAAGAACGTCGGAGTTGCGAAGACCATCAGCGTGTCGGCGCCCGACGTTTTGAGCGCTGCAATCTGTGAAGACACCGTCACGTCGAGATACTCGTAGCTCTGCTTCGCGACGACCCTCGGGCCTTTGCCGCGGATCCAGCGCTCAAGCCCGGTCGTCATGTCTTTCCCGAGCGCGGTGTTCTCGTAGAGAACAGCGATCTTGGCGCTCTTGCGCGTGGCGGCGAGGTGTCGGCCGTAAACAGCACCTTCGCCGAGATAGCTCTGGAGGAACCCCATCGTCCATGGATACTTGCCGGGCTGAGAGACCCCTTGAGACCCGTCTCCGACGAAGAGCTGCGGGACCTTCTTCGTGTTGAGATACGGCTGGATGGCCGCGTTGTTGGCCGTCCCGATGGAGTTGAAGATCGCGAAGACCTTGTCCTCCTCGACGAGCTTCTTCGTCAGCTGCAGGGTCCGATTCTGGTCGTACCGGTCGTCGTAGTAGATGTACTTGATGTTTCTGCCGTTCACGCCACCCTGCGCGTTGATGTAGTCGAAGTAAGCCTTGGCTCCAGGGGCTACGGACTTGAACAGAGACGCCTCGCCCGAGAGCGGGACGGTGCCGCCGATCAGGATCCGCTTGGCGTCGATCCCCGGGTCGGCGGTCGGGGCCGCGCCGGCGCTCGATGCGAGCACGAGCGCGACGAGCAGCGCCGCGCGCTTCATCCCGAGATCGGCTTCGCGAGCGTGGAGAGCCGCAGCGTCACGTTCCCGACGGTCGCCGAGCCGGAGCCGGCGAAGCCGAGATAGGCGATCTGGCCGGCGGGCGAGGCAGCCCCGACCGTCACGCGCAGTCTCGTCCCCTTCGGGACGTAGACGCAGTAGTTCGCCAGCTCGACCGTGTTGACGCCCGCCTTCGGCTTGACCCCGCCGTGGGCGACGACGCGGTTGCCGGCGAGGACCGTGACGACCAGGCGCGGGTAGCTCGCGAGCCTCGGCACCGTGACCCGCGCCGTCCCGGCCGCGCCCCAGGTTTCGAGGGCCGCCTTCAGCGGGCCGGTGCGACGCGAGACGACCGCGCTGCCGCGGGCGGTCGAGCGGCCCGGGAGGACGAACGACTGCGTGCGCGTGGCGGGCAGCGCGCCCAGCTCGACCCGCGCGGTCGCCGAGCCGTGCTTCGCGATTACGACCTTTTTCGCGTCGACGCCGTTCCGCGTTCCCCGCAGGAAGCGGTCGAACCACGCGACGCCCTCCGAGAGCACGTACGCGCCGTCCACACCCGGGAACGTCGAGGGCGCGTGGCCGAAGTTGCCCGCGTAGAGCTTCTTCGGGCCGCCGAGGCGCGAGAAGGCACCGGTCGCCTGGGTCAGGTCGAAGGCGAAGTCGATCTTGCCCTGGAAGAGGTAGACGGGCGCGGTGATCGAGCCGATCCGCCCGGCGGCCGAGCGCTCGGCGGTGAGGGCCCGGACCGGGCCGAGGTTGCGGCTCTGGACGGCGTCGTCTCGGATCCCGGCAACGAGGGGCGAGCGCGCTGCGATGCCGGCGGCGAAGCCCGCCACGATCCCCGAGCGCGCGAGGTTCTGAGGCCAGAGCGCGCCGTAGAGCGACGTCCAGGTCTCGACCACCTCGGCCGCGGCGAGTGGCACGCCTGCGGCGAGCGCGTTCCAGATCTGGCCGCCGCCGTAGGAGATCCCCCAGGCGCCGATCGTGTCGCTGACCTCCGGCCGGGCCGCGAAGGCGTTGCGAAGCGCGCGCAGGTCGGCGACCTCACGCGGGCCGGCGAGGGTGATCTCGCCGCCGGAGGCGCCGTGGCCGCGCGCGTCGTAGGCGAGCACCGAGTAGCCGGCGTTCGCGAACGCCGAGGCGACCGCGTCGACGGTGCCGCGATTGCCCGCGAGCCCGTGCAGCACCAGCACACCCGGCCGGCCCGCCGCCGGCGCGGCGCCGTCAGGCGTGTACCGGGTGAACGCGATCGGGACGCCGTCGTCCATCGTCTGCATCCCGTCCTCTTTCGAGAACGCGGACGCGGGGGCGGCGGCGGAGAGGCTCACCAGCGCGACGAGAAGAAGGTGGCGGAGCACGCAGGGAAGGTAGCCGACGCCCGGCCTCCCTACAATCCCGCAGATGGACGAGCGGCCGATCGGCGTGTTCGACTCGGGCGTCGGCGGCCTGACGGTGCTGCACGAGTGCCTGGTGACGCTGCCGCACGAGGACTTCGTCTACCTCGGCGACGGCGCGCGCCTGCCGTACGGCCCGCGGCCCCTCGACGAGCTGCGCCGCTTCGCGCGCGAGATCGGCCTGTTCCTCGAGGCGCGCGGCGTCAAGCTCGTCGTCGTCGCCTGTAACTCGGCGACCGCGGCCGCGCTGCCCGAGCTCCAGACGGAGCTCCGCGTCCCCGTTGTCGGCGTCATCGCCCCCGAGGCGCACGCAGCCGTGCAGGCGACGCGGAACCGGCGGATCGGTCTGCTCGCGACGCAGGCGACGGTCTCGAGTGGACGCTACGAGGAGCTCGTGCGCGCACTCGACGCGGGCGCCGAGGTGCTTCCGGTCGCGTGCCCGCGGCTCGTGCCGCTGATCGAGGGAGACGACCCCTTCGCCGAGGAGACCTCCGCGGCCGTGCGCGAGTACGCGGCGCCGCTGAAGGGGGCCGGGGTCGACACGGTCATCCTCGGCTGCACCCACTACCCGCTGATCCGGCCGATCCTGCAGCGTGTCTTCGGGCGCGACGTCACGCTCGTCTTCTCCGCCGACGAGACCGCGCGCGAGGTGGCGGAGACGCTGGCGCGCAAGCGGATCGAGCACGACCCAGCGCGTGAGGGCG
>JANPKC010000131.1:0-31170 GCA_031425855.1 Actinomycetes bacterium
GACGAGCGCGTCGATGTCCGCGAGATCGGTCACCTGGGGCCAGTCGCCCGACCGGGCCGCGACCGGAACGATCAGGTGCCCGTAGCGGGCACGGATCCGCTCGTGCTCGTCCCCTTCCTCCCGTCGGCTCCGGGCGGCAAGAGCGAGCCCGCCGAGCAGGAGCAGCACCGCGATCCCGAGCAGCGAGACACGGCGTGCCGTCGCGACGGAGAGCGAGAGCGCGCCGACGGAGACCTTTGCGGGCGCGACACGGGTGCCGCTGCCGGCCTCGCGCGGCGCGAGCGGGCCGACTCCTTCGCCGGCCTCGAGGTTCGGCTGCAGGCGGAGATCGCCGAGGTCGAACGAGAGCGCCGGAGCGAACGTGGCGTCGACCGCTTCGCGCCCGACCCTGCCCGCGACCTCGACCCGCGGCAGCACCGCGACGGTGTACGCCGTCTGGCCGGAGCCGGTGAGCTCGCGCACGTCCTCGACGATCCGCTCGATCCTGGCGAGGTCGAGGACGCCCGAGACCGTCGAGCCACCCTCGGCGAACGGGCGCTCGAGCGCCAGCGGCAGCACCCGCTCCCAGCCTCGGCCGTCGCTGAGCCGCGCGTCGAGCGCGATCCTGCCGCCCGCGTCGACGGGCAGCTCCGACTCGAGCCGGTAGCTGAAGGACACGCGCAGGCGGGGAACGAGACGCAGGAAGACGGGCTCGCCCGTGCTCACCTGGCCGTCGGGATACGCGGCGTTCCGGGACACGCGCGCCTCGTACTCGAACCGGCCCTGGTGCGCGTAGGCCGCCTCGACGGTCTCTGTCCCGGTCAGCGGGCGGCCGAAGGAGATGGCCGCAAGCGCGATGCAGGCGAGCGCCGCCGCCGCGAGGCCGGTGAGGAGAGGCTTCAGCTCGTCCCGCACGGCGCGCGAAGGTCGCGGGGTCGGGGCGACCCGCGGCTTCGGAGCAGCCAGACGGCCGCCTCGCCGAACGGCCGCACCGGCGCCGAGGCCGCCGCCGAGCGCGATCAGCGTCACGAGCCCGACGAGGAGAGCGCTGTGCAGGGGCTGGCGCAGCCACTCGGTGACTCGTCCGACGGCGGGCGCGGTCACCCAGAGGCTGCCGACGATCTGCTCCTCGGTCGGGCGCTCGGCGTCGAGGAAGCTGTTGTTGTCGCCCTTGAGCACGTAGCGGCTGCCGTCGACGCCGACGATCCGGTGCAGCACCTTCGAGCCGAGCTCGCGGCTGTCGTAGAGGACGACGTCCCCGACGCGGTAGGAGCTGCGCGCCCGGACGACGGCGAGGTCGCCGCGATGGAGCTTCGGCTCCATCGAGCTGCCGACGATGATCGCGTACGACGTGCCGCCGCCGACCTGGGCCGGCGCGAAGAACAGCCAGGCGCCGACGAGCGCCACGGCTGCGACGAGGCCGCTGAGGAGCCCGGTGATGCGTCCCGTGCTCATGTGCATGGAGAGGAGGTGGCCGGGCGAGGCATGGTCGTCCTCGTCCCGGCCGTTCCCGTCGAGCCCTACGAGGTCGCGATCACGGACAGCTGGTCGGCCGTCGTGATGGCGATGTCGGGGCTGAAATCGCAGGTGACGTTGACGCCGCCGGAGATCGTGCAGGAGGTGTACGTCGTCGAGCCGCTGACGATCTTCGCCTTCGCCGTCGCCGCGTTCGCGTTCAGGGTGAAGGTCATCGAGTCGATGTCGCTGGGAGTGGTCGCGTTCAGCGTGTAGGCGATCGCCGACACCGTGTAGCCGCTGATCGTGCCGCTGCCCGAGCCTGCGCTCGAGCTGGGAACCGTGTTCGTCGCCGTGAAGGCGTACGCGCCTGTCGCCAGGGCTGCCGCCACGACCAGGGCGCCGAGGATCCGGCTCCGTCCGATGAGTGCCTGCTTCATGTCGTGTACTCCAAGTCAGGGGAGGGGGGTCACGCGTTCCGGGTAGGTTTCGGCGGTTTCGGGTGACGGACCCTCCCCCGGAAGGGGTACTTTGCGCGGGATCTAGGCCAGGACGCCGGGTAGAGCCGCGATCAGATCGCTCGCGATCAGGCCTCGCTGCGGCAGGCCGCGCGCGGCGAGGCCGTGAGCCGTGGCGGCGGCGGCTGCGGCGAGGCGGGGCTCGAGCCCCTTCGCGAGAAATGCGGCCACGATGCCGGTGAGCACGTCGCCGCTGCCGGCGGTCGCGAGCCCCGGCGCCTCGGCCACGGAGACGAGCACACCCGTGCCCGGCGCCGCGACGATCGTGTCGGCGCCTTTCAGCAGGCAGACGCAGTCGAAGCGCTCGGCGGCCCGCCGCGCCGCCTCCAGCCGGTGCGCGGTCACCCAGGTCGAGTCCTCGCCGAGCAGCCGCGCCAGCTCGCCGGCATGAGGCGTCAGCACGGCACGCGAGCCCCAGTCTCCCGGCTCGAGCTCGTGGAGCGCGTCGGCGTCGAGGACGAGCGCGTGCCCGCCCAACCCCAAGAGGTCGCCGCGCAGGCGCTTCGCGGCGTCGTCGCGGCCGAGCCCGGGCCCGATCGCGAGCACGTCCGCCTTGGCGGCCGCGGCCTCCGCATCGGCCCACGTCAGCTTGACCGGCTCGAGCAGCTTCGCCTCGACGACGGGAAGCGACGGCTCGGGAACGGCGACGGCGACGTAGCCGGCATCGGCGCGGAATGCCGCTTCGGCGGCGAGGCACGCGGCGCCTGTCATCCCGGGCGCTCCGCCGACGACGAGCACCGAGCCGGCGCTGTACTTGCTGTCCTCCGCCCGCTTGCGCGGGACGAGCTGGAGGATCGCCGGCGTCACGAGCGCGTGCTCCGTCTCGCGCTGCTCGAGCCCGATGTCGGCGACGACGATCTCGCCCGCGTGGAAGAGCCCGGGCGCGACGGCGAGCCCGAGCTTGCGGCCGTGGAACGTCACGGTCAGGCTCGCCTGCACCGCGGCGGCCGCGATCTCGCCCGTCGATGCGTCGACGCCGGACGGGACGTCGACCGCGACCACGGGCGCCTCGGCCGCGTTGATCCGCTCGATCGTGGCCGCCGCTTCCTCGCGCGGCTCGCCGAGGAAGCCCGTGCCGAAGAGCGCGTCGACGATCACGTCCGCCTGCTCGACGGCGGTCGTCTCGACCGCGTCGCGGCCCTCCTCGCGGAGGATGCGGGCCGCGATCCGGCCGTCGCCCCCGTTCGAGCCGCCGCCGCAGACGACCGCGATCCGCCGTGCGTCAGGGAATCGCTGCATCACCTCGCGCGCGACCGCGGCGCCGGCCCGCTCCATCAGCTCCGACGCGTCGCGGCCCTCCTCCGCGGCACGCGCCTCTACGGCTGTGTAGAGGGACTCACGCATCGTCGACGACGGCGACCGCGGAGGCGAGCTCGCGCGAGTGCGTCATCGAGAGGTCGATCCCGCCGGCCCCGACCCGCTCGGCCCAGGCGGCGACCCGTCCGGAGAGCCGCACCGACGGCTTCGGCCGCCCGGCGATCTCGATGTCCTTCCACGCGAACGCCCGCGCGACCCCGAAACCGAGCGCCTTCCCGACCGCCTCCTTGCCCGCGAACCGGCCCGCGTAGCTCTCGGCCGGGTTCTTGCGCGAGTCGCAGTACTCCTGCTCGGCGGCGGTGAAGCAGCGGTCCCTGAAGCCCTGGTAGCGCTCGAGGGAGCGGCGGACGCGCTCGATCTCGATCAGATCGACGCCGACGCGCGTCACAGCGAGCGGTCGATCCAGTCCGGGACGTTCGCGATCGAGCTCAGCACCGCGTCGGGCACCGTCGACGAGCGGTCGAGCGCCTCTGGCCTGAACTTGCCCGTCCGGAGCAGGAGCGTCTTCATCCCGAAGAGCTGCGCGCCGCGAACGTCCTGCTCGAGATCGTCGGTGACCATCCACGTCAGCTCCGGCTCGGCGTCGAGCGCCGCGAGGGCGGCGGCGAAGCACGCGGCGCTCGGCTTCCCGATCACGGTCGCCTCGACCCCCGTCGCGTACTCGAGCGCGGCGACGAAGGCGCCGCCGTCCAACATCGGCCCCCGAGCGGTCTGCCACCACGGGTTCTTGTGCAGGCAGAAGAGGTCGGCGCCCGCCTGGATCTCGGAGAACGCGCGGGCGAGGTTCATGTGGCTGAAGACCTGGTTCGGCTCGGTCGTCTCGTCGCAGCCGCCGACGAGCACGGCATCTGCGCCCTCGCCGACGAGCTCGATCCCGGCGAGGTCGGGCACGATCGCCGACATGACGAGGCCGTAGACGCGCCGCCCGCCGAGCTCCTCCGCCGCCGCGACCGGGGTCGTCTGCAGCTCGGAGTCTTCGAGCTCGAGCCCCATCTCCCGCAGCTCGGTCGCCAGCTCGGCCCGGGAGCGCGTCGAGTTGTTCGTGACGAAGCGGAGCCGGTGCCCGTCGGCGCGCAGGCGGGCGATCGCCTCCACGGCACCCGGGATCGGCTCGCCGGAGACGTGGAGGACGCCGTCGACGTCCAGCAGAATGGCGGCCATGGAGCGGGATGCTATCCGGGTGACACGTTCAGTCCTACTGCCTCTCGCCGAGATCGAGCTGCGCTTCTCGCGCTCGAGCGGCCCGGGCGGCCAGCACGCGAACACGGCGGAGACACGCGTCGAGGCGATCCTGGACATCGACGCGTCGTCGGCCCTGACCGAGGTGCAGAAGCGGCGCGTGATCGCGAAGGCGGGGCCGACGCTGCGGGCGGTCGCGCAGGACGAGCGGAGCCAGTGGCGGAACCGCGAGCTCGCGGTCGAGCGACTCGTCCTGCAGCTGCGCGAGGCGTTGAAGGTGGAGCGCCGCCGGGTTGCGACGAAGCCGACCGCGGCGTCGCGCCAGCGGCGGCTCGACGCGAAGAGACGCCGCTCCGAGGCGAAGCGCCTGCGCCGACCCCCGTCCGAATAGGCCAGAGGGTGTCAGAGACGACTCTGGCACGACTCCGGCTCGTCTCCGAGACGAGTCTGACACCGGTGCGGACGTAGACTCGGATTCGTGGACGTGCTTCGGCTCGCGAGCCTGCTCGAGGAGCTTCCGCCCGAGCGGACGCGGCTGCTCGACAACCTCGGCCGCCTGCGCCGCGAGGTGGGCCCGATCACGCCGGAGCTCTCGGACGCGCTGGCCGACCGGATGAACCTGCGCCGCGGCGACGTCCACGAGGTCGTCTCCTTCTACTCCTTCCTGCAGGTGCCGGTCGACGCCGTCCGCGTCTGCACCGGCCCGGTCTGCGACTGCGCCGGCTCGCGCGACCTGCTCTCCGACGCGTCGGTGGAGGTGCCCTGCCTCGGCCACTGCGACCTCGCGCCGGTCGTCATGCACGGCGACGACGTCCTCGGCGGCGTCACTCACTCCACGAACGGATTCCTGCTCGAGCCCGACGACGTCCGCGAGCCGCCGCAGCTGACTCAGGACGAGGTGGTCGCACGGCTCGAAGCCGCCGGCCTGGCCGGGATGGGCGGCGCCGGCTTCCCGACCTGGCGCAAGTGGGACGCAGTGCGCCGCGAGCCGGGCCCGCGCGTCGTGGTGGTCAACGCCGACGAGGGCGAGCCGGGCACGATCAAGGACCGCTACGTGATGGAGCTCCGTCCGCAGCTCCTGCTCGAGGGGCTCGAAGCGGCGATGCGCTTCTGCGAGACCGACGGGGCCCACATCTACCTGCGCGAGGAGTACGCCACGTCCCGCGCCTCGCTGCAGGACGCAATCGCGGCGCGCGGGCTGCCCGTGCAGCTCGTGATCGGTGCCGGCGCCTACATCTGCGGCGAGGAGACCGCGATGCTGGAGTCGATGGAGGGCCGGCGCGGGATGCCGCGGCTGCGGCCGCCGTTCCCGGCCCAGTCCGGCTACCTCGGCCGGCCCACGTTGATCAACAACGTCGAGACGCTCGCGCACGTCGCCCTGATCCTCCGCGGCGGCTGGGAGCCGTCGCGGCTCTGGTCCGTCTCCGGCGCCGTCGCGAAGCCCGGTTGCTACCAGGCGCCGCTCGACATCACGCTTCGCGAGCTGATCGACGGCTACGCGGGCGGGCTCACCGCCGAGCCCGATTCGAGCGGAATCAGCGCGATCGTCCCGGGCGGCGCCGCGAGCGGGATCCTGCCGCCGGCCGCGCTCGACACGCCGCTCACCCGCGAGGCACTGGCCGAGTGGGGCTGCGGCGTCGGCTCCGCGGCCGTCCAGGTCTTCCCCGCGAGCTACTCCCCTGTGCGGCTGCTCGCCGAGACGATGCGCTTCTTCGCCGAGGAGTCGTGCCAGAAGTGCACCCCGTGCCGGATCGGCAACCGAGCCCTCCATGCCGTCTTCGAGGGAGAGCGGACGATGACGCAGGCGACGATGGACGAGTGGCTGGAGGCGATGACGCTGACCTCGATCTGCGGGCTCGGCCAGGCGGCGCCGATCCCGGTCCGGAACGCGCTCCGGCACTGGCCGGAGCTCTTCGACAAGATGTCCGCGTGATCGAGTTCACCCTCGACGGGAAGCCGGCGAGCGCCGCCGAGGGCGAGCTGCTCGTCGACGCCGCCGCCCGCAACGGCGTCTTCATCCCGACCCTCTGCCACGACGACAAGCTCGACCCGTACGGCGGTTGCCGGATGTGCGTCGTCGGCGTCGAGGGATCGCCGCGACCGCTCCCCGCGTGCGCCACGCGTGTCGCGGACGGAATGGTCGTCTCCACCAACTCGAACGTCCCGCAGCTGCGGCGAACGCTGACGGAGATGCTCCTCTCCGAGCACCTGAACGCCGATCCGGGCGGCCGCCCGAACGAGCTCGCCGAACTCGCAGAGGAGCTCGGCGCCGAAGCGCCGTTCCTCCTTCCCGACGCGAAGCGCGAGCCGTACGCCGACCGGAACCGGCTGATGGGCTACGAGCCGGACTCGTGCATCCTCTGCAACCGCTGCGTGCGCTACACGCAGGAGGTGATGCAGTGCTCGGCGCTCTCGCTCGAGGGCCGCGGGCCGGAGGCGCGGATCGTGCCGACGTGGGGCAAGAGCTGGCTCGACACCGAGTGCGAGCTCTGCGGGGGCTGCCTCTCGACCTGCCCGACGGGCGCGATCTACGAGAAGTTCCTCGAGGGCGCCGGCGTCGAGGAGCGCGCCCTCGACCAGGTGAAGACGACCTGCACGTTCTGCGGCGTCGGCTGCCAGCTCGACCTCAACGTCGACCCGGAGACGAAGCGGATCGTGAAGGTGACCTCGAAGCCGGAGTACGTCTCGAACGAGGGCAACCTCTGCGTCAAGGGCCGCTTCGCGTTCAACTTCGTGCACCACCCCGACCGGCTGACCGAGCCCCTGATCCGCGGCGAGGACGGCGAGTTGCACCCGGCCACGTGGGAGGACGCCCTCCACGCCGCCGCCGACGGGCTGAAGGGGGTGATGGAGCGGCACTCACCGCAATCGGTCGGCGTGCTCAGCTCGGCCCGGCTGACGAACGAGGAGAACTACCTGATCCAGAAGCTCGCCCGGACGGGGCTGCAGACCCATTCCGTCCACTCGTGCGAGGCCACCTGACACGCTCCCACCCTTTACGGCCTGGTCAGGTCGCTCGGCAGAGGCGCAACCACCAACTCGATCCCCGAGATCGAGAACTGCCGCTTCCTGCTCGTGATCGGCTCGAACACGACCGAGGCCCATCCGGTGCTGGCGCTGCGGATCAAGAAGGCGGTGCGAAACGGCGCCACCCTCGTGGTCGCCGACCCCCGCGCGATCTGGCTGACGAAGCTCGCGAGGCGCCACCTGCAGCTGCGCCCCGGCTCCGACGTCTGGCTGCTGAACGCGATCATGCACGTGATCCTCGAGGAGGGGCTCCAGGACGACGCCTACATCGCGGCGCACTGCGAGGACTTCGAGTCGGTGCGCGAGGTGGTAGCGCGCTACACGCCCGAGGAGGCCGAACGGGTCACAGGGGTGTCCGCCGACGCCATCCGCGCGACCGCCCGCGAGTACGCGACCGAGCGGCACGCGGCGATCTTCTACACGCTCGGGATCACCGAGCACGCGTGCGGCGTCGACAACATCTGGTCGCTCGCGAACCTCGTCCTGATGACCGGCCACCTCGGCTACGAGTCGACCGGCCTCAACGCCCTGCGCGGCCAGAACAACGTCCAGGGCCTGAACGACTCCGGCGCGAACCCGCACTACTTCCCCGGCTATCAGCCCTGGGACGACCCCGAGGTGCGCGCGAAGTTCGCGACCGCGTGGGGCGTCGCCCTGCCCGAGCGCGCCGGCTACCGGCTCGACCAGATGATGTCGGGCCTCCACGACGGCCGGATCAAGGCCCTGTATCTCGTGGGCGAGAATCCGGCCCAGACGGAGCCGAACGCCCACCACGTCGAGGAGGGCCTGCAGCAGCTCGAGTTCCTGGTCGCGCAGGACCTCTTCCTGAACGAGACCTCGCGGCGGCACGCGAACGTCGTCTTCCCCGCGTCGAGCTTCGCCGAGAAGGACGGCACCTTCACGAACACCGAGCGGCGGATCAACCGTGTCCGCGCCGCCGTGCCGCTGCCGGGGAACGCGCGCGGCGACCGGGAGATCGTGATCGCCCTCGCCCGTGCGCTCGGCTGCGACTGGCCCGACTACCCGGACGCGGAGTCGGTCTGGAACGAGCTCGCCGACCTCTGCCCGAACTGGTTCGGCGTTCGCTACCCGCGGCTCGAGGAGCAGGGGATCCAGTGGCCGTGCCCGACCGAGGATCACCCCGGGACGATGTTCCTGCACGAGGGCCACCCGTCGCTGCCCTCCGGCAAGGGCAAGTTCCACCCGGTCGAGTACCAGCCGCCGATCGAGGAGCCCGACTCGGAGTACCCGTTCGTCCTCTCGACCGGCCGGACGCTCTACCACTACAACTCCGCGGGTATGACGATGCGCGAGGACGGGATCACCGACAAGCAGGTGGATCCGTTCTTCGAGATCGCGGCCGAGGATGCGTCCGCCCTGGGCGTGAGCGAGGGAGATTGGGTGCGGCTCGTCTCCCGGCGCGGCGACCTGACCGCCCGCGCGAAGCTCTCCGAGCGTGTCTACCCCGGTCTCGTGTGGATGGCGCTCCACTTCGCAGAGGCGCGCGTGAACTGGCTCACGCACGACGTCGGCGACCCGCTGATCGGGACGCCGGAGTACAAGGTGTCGGCGGTCAGGCTCGAACGGCCGTGATCGGCTCGCCGCGTCGACACGTCGCGGAGTGCGAGTCGACACAGCTCCTGCTCGGTCCGGACGATCCCGAGGGCGCGGTCGCGACCACCGACCACCAGACCGGCGGACGCGGCCGGCGGGGACGGACCTGGGTCGAGGCGCCCGGGACGTCGGTGCTCGTCTCGGTGCTCCTGCGCCCGCCCCCGGAACGGCTCGCGCCGCAGCTCTCCCTCCTGGGTGGGCTCGCGGCGGCGATGGCGGCCGAGGAGGCTCTGGGGCTCGCGGCGCAGATCAAGTGGCCGAACGACGTCATGGTCGACCGGCGCAAGGTCGCGGGCGTGCTCGCGGAGGCGAGGGACGGCGTCGTCGTGCTCGGGATCGGGCTGAACGTGAACCAGACGCGCGAGCAGCTGCCCGCCGACGCCCGCGTGGCCGCGGCGTCGCTGCGGACGATCGACGGTCGCGAACGAGAGCGCGAGCAGCTGCTCACGTCGGTGCTCGCGCAGCTCGACCGGCTCTACGGCGCGTGGCGGCAAGCCGGTCTCGAGGCCGTCTACGAGGATCTCGGCGCGCGCGACTTCCTCCGCGGCCGCCGCGTCACGGTCGACGGCGTCGCCGGGACGGCGCAGATGATCGTCCGCGACGGCCGGCTCGCGGTCTCGACGAGCTCAGGCCTGGTCGTCGTCGAGAGCGGCGAGGTCACGTTCGAGCGCTGAGAGCTCCGCGGGCGTGTTCGCGTTCGCGAGCAGCCGCGGGTCGGCCTCGAGCACTCGCGGATTGACGCCGCGGAGCGACCAGTCGCCCGACGCGAGGCGTCGCTCGAGCTCCGGCAGGTCGTCCTTCGCGTAGGCGCCCGGCAGCGGTCCCGTCTGCGTGACGGCGCGGCGCTCGCCGAGCTCGCGCAGCAGGCCGGGTGTCACGAGCGGGCAATCGACGGGCAGGAAGACGGACGTCTCGGTCGCGGCCGCACGAAGCCCCGCGATCACCCCGGCGAGCGGCGCCTGCGGCTGCGCCGGCTCGACGACCACGTCGAAGGGCAGGTCGAGCTCTCCCTTCCCGACCGCGAGCCGGAAAGGGAACGCCTCACCCAGCGTCCGCCACGCCCGCTCGCCGAGCGCCTCGCTGCCGAAGCGCGCGAGCGCCTTCGGCGACCCGAAGCGCGTCGACGCCCCGCCGACGAGCAGGACGCCCGTTACCGCAGGATCCGCCACGCCTCGGTGTAGACGTTGAGCGAGCCGTCGCGGACGAAGCCGCAGAGGGTGATTCCGCGATCGGCTGCGAGCTCGACCGCGAGCGACGACGGCGCGCCCACCGCCACGAGCAGCGGGCACCCCGCGACGGCCGCCTTCTGGACGAGCTCGAAGGAGAGCCGCCCGCTGACGCACAGGATCGAGCCCGACAGCGGCAACAGCCCGTCGAGGAACGCGCGGCCGAGCACCTTGTCGAGCGCGTTGTGACGGCCTACGTCCTCGCGGAGGCAGAGCAGCTCGCCGCTCGCCGTGAAGAGACCGGTCGCGTGCAGGCCGCCGGTCGCCTCGAACGCCGCCTGCGCACTCCGGAGGCGATCGGGCAGCGTCGCGACGAGCCCGGCGGGGACGCGCAGGTCGCTCTCCACCCGCGGCGCCTCGACGGCGACCGCCTCGAGAGCGCCCTTGCCGCACACACCGCAGGAGGACGAGGTGTAGAAGCTCCGCTGCAGGCGGCCGACGTCTGCTCCGGGAGCGTCGACGTCGACCGTGTTAGCGGCGAGGTCGTCGGGCACCCGGGCTGCGACCGGGCGCAGCCCCTCCGAGAGGCAGAAGCCCAGCGCGAGCTCCTCGTCGTGCCCCGGGGTGCGCATCGTCACCGCGACCGGCGTGCCGCCGATCCGGATCTCGAGCGGCTCCTCGACGGCGACGAGGTCGCCCTCCTCGCCGCCCGGCACCCGCGTCACGCGCACGCGTGCGGTGCTGTAGGCGGGCGCTTCCACGGTGGCAACAGTACCGCGCAGGTTTTCCACAGGTCCGGTGTCTCAATTGTTAGGAAATGATGGAGTCAGCCGCAGACTTCGGTACCGGGCTTCGCGCTCACCTCGGCCTCGAGCAGGCCGAGCTGGAGCTCGTCGCCGCGCCGGAGGCCGCTCCCGAGCGGATCGCGGCCGACGAGAACGTCGCCGCCGACGGCCCGGCCGCATCCGACCGCGCCACGCAGGACGCGCTCGAGGCGCTCGAGGTCCTCGAGGCGGAGCTGCTCGAGCGTGAGCGCGACCTCGCCCGGCGCGAGGCCGGTCTTGCGGGCCGAGCGGGCGCACTGCTCGCCGCGGCCCAGGCGCTCTACGACGATGTCCTCGGCGGCGGCCCGTCGCCCACCGACGACGAGCTCGCACGCCTGCGGCGGCGGAAGAGCGTGGCTTGACGCCGGGATGGTCGAGCGTATCGAGCGGATCCGGGGGGACCGCCTGCAGCGCTGGAGCGTCTATGCGGCAACGCCGTTCCTCTGGCTCGCGCTCGCGCTGCTCAACCCGTTCCTGCTCCTCGTCCCGGCGCTGATCACAGTGGCGATCTGGAAGGCGATGGAGTACGGGATCGTCGACCGGCACGACCCGCCGGACGACCCCGACTTCTACTAGCTCGCGCCCGCAGCTTCGAGGATCGCGGCGATCTTGTCGTGACCGCCGCGACGCGCGTGCTCGAGCGGCGTCACTCCCTCCCGGTCGGCGATGTCCACGCCGGCGCCCGCGCCGACGAGCAGCCGGACGATCTCCTGATGCGGAGCGCCGCCCTCGCCGAGGAGAACGGCCTCGAGCAGCGCCGTCCAGCCGAGATCGTTGACGTGGTCGATGTCGATCGACGTTTCGAGGAGCTCTCGCACGACGCCGACGTGACCCCGGTCGGCCGCCGGGATCAGCGCGGTGCCGCCGAAGCGGTTCGTCCGGGTCAGGTCGGGCTCTGCTCGCAGCACCTCGTGGAGCACGGCCACGTTCCCGGTCTCCCCGGTGGCGAGGAGCGCGTTCGCCCGCGAGTCGTCCTGGAGATCGACGTCGGCGCCGGCGTCGACGAGGACGCGCACGGCGGCGGCGGAGCCTCCGTAGGCGGCGGCGGTCACGGCCGTCCGGCCGCCCGGGCCACGATCGTCCACTGCCGCGCCGCGCTCGAGCAGCCGCACCACCGCCTCGACCTCGCCGCGTCCCGCGGCCGCCGCGAGCTCCCCGGCCGCAGGCCTGTCGCCGTCACCACAACCGCCGACGGCGAGCACCAGGAGCACGACGAGCCGGCGCGCGCCTATTCGACCGTGACCGTCTTGGCCAGGTTGCGCGGCTGGTCGACGTTGAGCTCGCGGATCCGCGCGATCCGGTAGGCGAGCAGCTGCAGCGGGATGATCGCCAGCACCGCCTGGAGGAAGTTCGGCGTCTTCGGCACGTAGATGACGTCGTCGGCGTGGTGCTGGATGTCCTCGTTGCCTTGCGTCGCGATCGCGATCACGTGCGCACCGCGCGCTCGAACCTCCTGGATGTTGGAGACGAGCTTGTCGTAGACGTGGATGTCAGTGGCCACGACGACGACGGGCGTCTCCTCGTCGAGCAGCGCGATCGGCCCGTGCTTCATCTCGCCGGCGGAGTACGCCTCGGTCGGGATGTAGCTGATCTCCTTCAGCTTCAGCGCCCCCTCGAGCGCCACCGGCAGGCCGATGTGGCGGCCAAGGTAGAAGAAGAACGGCTTGTCGGCGAAGCGCTGGGCGATCTCCTCGATCGGATGGTCGCCGTCGAGGAACTGGTCGATCTTCTTCGGCAGGTCGTAGACCTTGTCGAGGATGAACGAGATCTCTCCTGCCGGCATCGTGCCGCGGATCTGCGCCAGCTTCAGGGCGACGAGATAGAGGAGCGAGACCTGCGCCGTGAACGTCTTCGAGGCGGCGACGCCGACCTCGAGCCCGCAGCGGGTGTAGAGGACGGAGTCGACCTCGCGCGTGATCTGCGACCCCATCATGTTCGTGATCGCGACCGTGCGGGCGCCCAGCGAGCGAGCGAGCTTCATCGCCTCGATCGTGTCGCGCGTCTCGCCGGACTGCGAGATCCCGATCACGAGCGTGTCCTTGTCGATCACCGGGTTGCGGTAGATCCACTCGGACGCGATGTCGGGCTCGACGGGGATCCGCGCCCACTCCTCGATCACGTACCGGCCGACGACCCCCGCGTGGTAGGCGGTGCCGCAGGCGAGGATGACGATGCGGCGGAGGTCCTTCAGCTCCTCCTCGGAGTGCCCGAGCCCCTCGAGCACGAGCGTGCCGTGCCGGACGCGGTCGCCGATCGTCTCGGCGACGGCCTCGGACTGCTCGTAGATCTCCTTGAGCATGAACGTCTCGTAGCCGCCCTTCTCGGCGCCCTCGTCGTCCCAGTCGAGCTCGACCGGGTCGTGCTCCACGTGCGAGCCGTCGACGCGGGTGAAGACCGAGCCTTCGGGCGTGATCGTGACGATGTCGCCGTCGTCGGGGAACTGCACCTGCCGCGTCTCCTTCAGGAACGCGGCCGCGTTCGAGGCGAGGAACATCTCGCCCTTCCCGATCCCGACCACGAGCGGCGTCTGGTGCCGGGCGGCGACGAGCACGTCCGGGTGGTCGTGGTGGATGACGACGAAGGTGAAATGGCCCTCGAGCTCTGCGAACGTGCGCCGGACCGCCTCGGTGAGATCGCCCTCGTAGTGGCGCTCGATCAGGTGCGAGACGGTCTCCGCGTCGGTCTCGGAGGTGAACGTGTGGCCCTCGGCGATCAGGCCCTCCCGAAGCTCGCGGTAGTTCTCGACGATCCCGTTCAGGACGATCGACATCTTCGTCCCGTCGCAGCCGGTGAGCGGGTGGGCGTTCGCCTCGGTGACACCGCCGTGCGTCGCCCAGCGCGTGTGGCCGAGGCCGTGGGTCGCCTTCGAGCCGTTCGGGCCTGCCGCCTCCTTCAGGTTCTGGAGGTTGCCGACCGCGCGGACGTACTCGAGCCCGTCATCCTCGCGCAGCGCGATCCCGGCGGAGTCGTAGCCGCGATACTCGAGGCGCTCGAGGCCCTGGAGCAGCAGCTGCTTGCACTCTCTGGGCCCGACGTATCCGATGATCCCGCACATCCAAGCCCCCCTTTCCCACGACGAAAACCGGAAACGCGTCCGAGAACGCGTAAGAGCCCGGCGCACCTCCCGCGTCGTCGCGGGCTAGCCGAGCTCCCTCTTTACGAGGGTTGCGATCCTAGCACAGTATTGCAGGGCTTTCTCCTCGGTTTCGGCCTCCCCGAGGACGCGGATCAGGGGCTCCGTGCCGGACGCGCGCACGAGCACGCGACCCGCCCCGCCGAGCTCGGCGTTGAGGCGCTCGGCCTCCGCCAATGCCTCCTGCGGCACCTCGCGGCGGGAGACACGGACGTTCTCCTTCGCCTGGGCGTAGAGCGGCATCACGGCCGCGGCCTCGCCGAGCGTCCGGCCGCGCACGGCGTCGCAGAGGAGGAGCGCGGCGGCGAGGCCGTCGCCGGTGACGTGGTTCCGCAGGCAGATCACGTGGCCCGACTGCTCCCCGCCGAGGATCCCGTTCTCGCGGCGGAGCGCCTCGAGCACGTAGCGGTCCCCGACCGGGGTCGTCACGACCCGGACGCCGCGCTCGTCCATCAGGCGGTGGAACCCCAGGTTCGTCATCACGGTCACGGCCACCACCTCGACGCCGAGATGGAGGGCGAGGATCGCCAGGATCTGGTCGCCGTCGACCGCGTTGCCGTCGCCGTCGACCGCCAGCATCCGGTCGCCGTCGCCGTCGAAGGCGACACCGAGATCGTGCCCCCCCTCGCGCACGGTCCGCTGGAGCAGGGCGAGATCGGTGGCGCCGCACCCCGCGTTGATGTTCTCGCCGTTCGGCTCGTCGCCGATCGCGGTCACCTCGGCGCCGAGGCGCTCGAATGCCTCGGGCGCGATCCCGGCGTAGGCGCCGTTCGCGCAGTCGACCGCGATTCGCAGGCCGGTCAGGTCGGTGCCGAAGCGCTCGAGCACGTGGTCGAGGTAGCTCTCGGTGTAGACGTCGACACGGTCGATCGTCCCGCCGCCACGTTCCGGGGCGTCGAGCAGCGCCTCGATCTCCTCCTCGGACGCGTCGGTCAGCTTGCTGCCGTGCTGGTCGAAGAACTTGACCCCGTTGTACTCGGGCGGGTTGTGCGAAGCGGAGATGACGACGCCGAGATCGAGCGCGAGCAACGCCACGGCCGGCGTCGGGAGCACCCCCGCAAGCACCGCGTTGCCGCCCGCGGCCACGACGCCGCGCCCGAACGCCTCCTCGAGCTCCGGCCCGGAGCCGCGCGTGTCGCGACCGACGAAGACGCGGCCGCGGCCCGACCAGAGCGTCGACGCCTTGCCGAGACGCTCGACGAGATCGACGGTCAGATCCTGGCCGACGACTCCCCGGACGCCGTCCGTGCCGAAGTACCGGCGCAAGCCGGGGGCTACCGCTTGGAGAACTGGGGCGCCTTGCGCGCCTTGTGCAGACCGGCCTTCTTGCGCTCGACGACGCGGGCGTCGCGGGTGAGGAAGCCCTCGCGCTTGAGCGGGATGCGCAGCTCCGGGTCGGCCTCGACGAGCGCACGGGCGATCCCGTGGCGCACCGCACCGGCCTGGCCGGAAGGGCCGCCGCCGTGGACGCGGACGCGGATGTCGAACGTCCCCTCGACGCCGGCGGTCTTCAGCGGCGCAAGCGCCAGCGTGCGGTGTGTCGCACGCGGGAAGTAGTCCTCGAGCGTGCGGCCGTTGAACCACGTCTTCCCGTCGCCGGGGCGAAGGATGACGCGCGCGACCGAGGTCTTGCGCTTTCCGGTGCCCAGATACTGCGCCTGCTCTACCACTACCTGACCTCCAACGTCTTCGGCGCCTGGGCCTCGTGCGGATGCGCGGGCCCGGCGTAGATCTTGAGCTTCGTGATCTGCTGGCGCGCGAGCCGGTTGCGCGGGAGCATCCCCTTGACCGCCTTGCGCAGCACCTCGGTCGGCCGCCGCTCGAGCTGCTCGCGCAGCGTCCGCGACCGGAGCCCACCGGGATAGCCCGAGTGGCGGTGGTACATCTTCTGGTCGAGCTTCTGGCCGGTCACCGCGATCTTCTCCGCGTTGACGACGATCACGAAGTCGCCGGTGTCGATGTGCGGCGTGTAGGCCGGCTTGTTCTTCCCGCGCAGCGTGTCTGCGATCTGAGTCGCCAAGCGGCCGAGCGTCTTGCCGTCGGCGTCGACGACGTACCACTCGCGTGCGATCTCGCCCGGCTTTGCGCTGTAGGTCTTCAAGTCAGCAGATTCTCACTTCACAGAAAGAGGGCGCACATCGGGTGCGCCGGCGGCGGATCGTAGCAGAATCCAGGCCGCGGGCAGGCCGACGAAGACGGTCGCCGCGAAGGCCAGCGCCTCGACGCCGAGCTCGCTGTAGGCGACGCCGCCGAGCAGGACGAGCGCCGCCCCGGTGAAGCTCGAGACCTGGTCTGTGAGCCCGATCAGCTTCCCCCGCTCGGCCGGAAGCGCCCGATCCGCGAGCTCGGTGACGGCCGCGACGTAGGAGATGTTCCACCCGAGGCCGAGGAGGAAGAGCGACGCGGACATCCAGGCGACGCTCTCGAACCAGGCGAGCCCGAATGTGGACAGCGCCATCACGAGCAGGCCGGCAACCTGGCAAGGCCGCCGCCCGACCTTGTCGACGAGCTGGCCGATCACGAGGACGAGGGCGTACATGCCGACGATGTGGAGGCTGATCACGGTGAAGACGTCGGCCTGGTGGTGGCCGTGGTCGATCACGAGATACCCGGTCAGGTTCATCACCGAGACCATGCAGGCGAAGCTCGCAACGGCGGCGACGAGTGCCGTGAGCACGCCCGGGCGCCTGACGATCTCGCGCAGCGGCGCGGCCTCGTCGAAGGCGGAGCCGCCGGCGTCGAAATGGAGCCTTTGCGCGATCGTCCGTGGATCGGGCCTGACCGAGAGGACGAGCCCGAGGCCGACGACCATGATCCCGGCAGCCGCGATCCACGGGACGACGAGCGCCTCGGTATCGAGCTCCTTCCCGGCGAAGAGCGGGCGGAAGACGAGCGGGCCGAGCGCTGCTCCGAAGAGCGCACCGAAGAGGACGTACGAGATCCCTCGGGCGCGGCGCTCCGGCGGATACATGTCGGCCGCCGCAGCGCGCGCGAGAAGGATCGTCCCCTGCGCGACCCCGACGAGCGCGAACCCGGCGATCACGACGGCTGCCGACTCGGTCTCGCATCCGAGCGCAGTCGTCAGGCAGCCGGCGACACCGGCGAGACATCCTCCCGCGAGCACCGGGATCCGGCCGTGACGGTCCATCAGCCGGCCCGCCGGGAGCGCGGCAAGAGCACCCGCCGTCAGGAAGATGGCCGGCCCGAGCCCGAGGATCCCCTCGATCCCGGTGACGAGCACGAGCGTCACGGTCGCGACGGCGACGGCGAGCTGCACCATCCCGGAGAGCGACGTGAGCGTCGCGGCGAGCAGGAAGGTGTTGCGGCGGATCGGGAAGCTCTCCACCGCTCGACCCTACCCCAGCCGGCGACGCGTGCTTTCACGGGTTGGCCCGCGGCGCACGTCTCGGCCCGCGGCGGGTCGATCCGTGAGCGAATCGGAGCGAACGCGACACACACGCGTAACTGGATGGTCGGCAACATTCCCGGGATGAAGCCGCTTCTGAGTCGACTTGGTCTGACCAGGTCGAGCGACCAGGTCGGACTTGCTCAGTACAACGTCTACGAGGCGCGCACTCACTTCTCCCGCCTGATCGAACGAGCGGCCACCGGTGAGGAGATCGTCATCGCACGGGCAGGGGAACCGCTCGTGAAGCTCGTGCCGTACCGCAACGAGCCGCGGGTTCCGGGCGCTATCACTGCCCAGATCGTCTTCGACGCGGTGCGACTCCCGCGAGGGCGTCTCTAGCTCGCTACTCCCACTCGATCGTCGCGGGCGGCTTCGAGCTGATGTCGAGCGCGACGCGGTTGACGCCGGGGATCTCGTTGATGATCCGGCTCGAGATCGTCTCGAGCAGGTCGTAGGGCAGGCGCGCCCAGTCGGCGGTCATGGCGTCGTCGGAGGTGACAGCGCGGATCACGATCGGGTACGCGTACGTGCGCTCGTCGCCCTGGACGCCGACGGACTTGATCGCGGGCAGCACGGCGAAGCTCTGCCAGAGGTCGCGGTAGAGGCCCGCCCGCCGCACCTCTTCCTGGAGGATCGTGTCGGCGCTGCGCAGGATCTCGAGCCGCTCGCGGGTGACCTCGCCGATGATCCGGATCGCGAGCCCCGGCCCCGGGAACGGCTGCCGCCAGACCATCCGCTCGGGCATGCCGAGCTCCTCGCCGACGCGGCGCACCTCGTCCTTGAAGAGCAGGCGCAGCGGCTCCACGAGCTCCATCTGCATGTCGTCGGGGAGGCCGCCGACGTTGTGATGCGACTTGATCTTCGCCGCCACCCCCTCCGTGCCGCCCGACTCGATCACGTCGCTGTAGAGCGTCCCCTGGACGAGGAACCTGATGTCCCCGAGCTTCGCCGCCTCCTCCTCAAAGACGCGGATGAACTCCTCGCCGATGCGGTGGCGCTTCTCCTCGGGCTCGTCGATCCCCTCGAGGCGCGCGAGGAAGCGATCCTGCGCCTGGACGTGGACGAGCGGTACGTTGAAGTGGCCGCCGAAGGTCTCGGCCACCTGCTCGGCCTCGTTCGAGCGCATGAAGCCGTGGTCGACGAAAACGCACGTGAGCTGGTCGCCGACCGCCTTGTAGACGAGCAGCGCCGCGACCGCGGAGTCGACGCCGCCGGAGAGCCCGCAGATGACGCGGTTGCTGCCGACCTGGGCGCGGATCCGCTCAACCTGCTCCTCGATCACCGCGGCCGGCGTCCACGCCGGCGGCGCACCGGCCACGTCGTAGAGGAAGTTCTTCAGCAGGTCCTGGCCGTGCGGCGTGTGCACGACCTCAGGATGGAACTGCACGCCGTAGATGCC
Source organism: Actinomycetes bacterium (assembly GCA_031425855.1). Classification (GTDB taxonomy): domain Bacteria; phylum Actinomycetota; class Thermoleophilia; order Gaiellales; family Gaiellaceae; genus Gaiellasilicea. Next base: position 19,021 of record JANPKC010000131.1, read on the forward strand.
GCGCTCGGCGTCCTCGAAAGCGGCGACCGGCGTCGCGGGCGACGTCCCGGTGACGGTCGCGCCCTTCGGCGGCGCGACGACCGTGTCGCGGTGGCTCATCCACACCGTCTGCTGCTCCGGCAGCCCGGAGAAGAGCGCACCGCTGCCACCGTCGAGCTCCGTCTTCCCGAACTCGGACGCCCCGGTGCGCGCGACCTCGCCGCCCAGCTCGAGCGCGAGCAGCTGGGCGCCGTAACAGATGCCGAGCGTCGGGATCCCGAGCTCGAAAAGCGCTTCGTCGACCCGGGGCGCACCCTCGGCGTAGACCGAGGCAGGGCCGCCGGAGAGGATCAGCGCGGCCGGGTTGCGCCGCCGCACCTCCTCGACGCCGAGCGTGTGCGGCACCAGCTCCGAGTAGACCCGGGCGTCGCGGACGCGGCGCGCGATCAGCTGCGCGTACTGGCCGCCGAGGTCGAGCACGAGCACCGGCCGCTCCTCGGCGGCCGGCTCCGGGATTGGCAATGGATGCACCGACGCCACTCTGCTACCTCAACCTCAGGGGCGCCGGTAGTTCGGCGAATCCTTCGTGATCGTGACGTCGTGGGGGTGGCTCTCCCGCAGCCCGGCGCCCGTGATCCGGACGAAGCGCGAGTCGAGCTTCAGCGCCTCGACGGTCGCGGCACCCGTGTAGCCCATCGCCTGCCGAAGCCCGCCGACGAGCTGGTACAGGATCTGCTGCACCGGCCCCTTGTAGGGGACGCGGCCCTCGATCCCCTCCGGCACGAGCTTGTCGACGTCCTCGACGTCGCCCTGGAAGTAGCGGTCCTTGGAGAACGAGCGCGCCTTCATCGCGCCGAGCGAGCCCATGCCGCGGTACTCCTTGAAGCGCTCGCCCTGGACGAGGATCACGTCGCCCGGGCTCTCGTCCGTCCCGGCCAGCATCGAGCCGAGCATGACCGTGTCCGCGCCGGCGGCGAGCGCCTTCGCGATGTCGCCCGAGGAGGTCATTCCCCCGTCGGCGACGACCGGGACGCCCTGCCTGATCGCGTACTCGGCGCACTCGAAGACGGCGGTGACCTGCGGCACGCCGACGCCCGCGACGACGCGCGTCGTGCAGATCGAGCCAGGGCCGATCCCGACCTTGATGGCGTCGGCGCCCGCGTCGATCAGCGCCTCCGCGGCCTCTGCCGTCGCGATGTTGCCGGCGATCACCTGCACGTCCCACTCGCCTTTGATCCGCCTGACCATCTCGACCACCGACGCCGAGTGCCCGTGCGCGGTGTCGACCACGACGACGTCGACGTCGGCGTCGATCAGCGCGCCTGCGCGCTCGAAGGCGTCAGGCCCGACCCCGACGGCCGCGCCGACGCGCAACCGGCCCTGCTCGTCCTTCGTCGAGAGCGGGAACTCGATCCGCTTCTGGATGTCCTTGACCGTGATCAGGCCCTTGAGCTGCCCGTCGGCGTCGACGACCGGCAGCTTCTCGATCTTGTGGCGGCGGAGGATCTCGTTCGCCTCCTCGAGCGTCGTGCCGACCGGGGCGGTGACGAGGTTGCGCGAGGTCATCAGCGCCGAGACGGGCTGGCGCGTGTTCGACTCGAAGCGGAGATCGCGGTTGGTCAGGATCCCCACGAGCACGCCGCCCTCGTCGGTGATCGGCACGCCCGAGATCCGGTAGCGCGCCATCAGCTCGAGCGCGTCGGCGACCGAGTCCTCGGGCCGGAGCGTGACCGGCTCGACGATCATCCCCGACTCGGAGCGCTTGACCTTGTCGACCTCGGCGACCTGGTCGGCGATCGAGAGGTTGCGGTGGAGGATCCCGATCCCGCCCTCGCGCGCGAGCGCGATCGCGAGCCGAGCCTCGGTGACGGTGTCCATCGCCGCGGACACGATCGGGATCTCGAGCGCGATCGTTCGCGTCAGCCGGGTGGCCGTGCGCACGTCGTTCGGCAGCACGGACGACTCGGCGGGCACGAGCAGGACGTCGTCGAAGGTGAGGCCTTCACGGCCGAACTTCTCGTCGTACGAAAGCTCCTGCCCTTCCAAGGAGCACAGGGTAACAGCGTGCCTGGACGCGCTACCCGACCGGCGTGAGCTCGACCACCTCGACCGAGCCGGCCAGCCGGCCCGTGTCACGCGGGTCGAACACGCCCGCGCCGACGGCGAGCGTCGACGCAGCGCCGGCGGCGACCGCGATCCGGAGCGCGTCCTCGGCCGACTTGCCGGCGAGGTGGGCAGCGATGAACTGCGCGAGCAGGACGTCGCCCGCGCCGACCACGGACACCGCCTCGACGTTCGCCGGCGCGCTCACGCGGTAGCGGCGCACCTGCCGGTCTTCGCGAAAGAGGGCGTAGCAGCCAGCCTCGAGCGTGATGTGCACGTTGCGAGCGCCCAGCTCGGCGATCGCGTCGAGCGCCATCAGGAAGTCCTCCTCCTCTTCGAGCTCCTGCCCGACGACGTGCTCGGCCTCGCGCTGGTTCGGCGAGACGAGCCACGGCTCCGCCTCGGTGCCGAGCCGCAGCGGGTGGCCCTCGGAGTCGAGCACGACCTGGACGCCGCGGCGGTTGAGGTCGCGCACGGCCTCGGCGTAGAAGCTCTCCTCGACCCCCCGCGGCAACGAGCCCGCGAAGACGACGAAGTCGGCGCCACGCGAGAGGTAGTGGAGCTTCTCGAGCAGCGTGTCGAGCTCGTCCGTCGTCACCTTCGGGCCCCACTCGTTGATCTCCGAGTACGAGCTCTCGGTCGGGTCGACGACTGCGGTCGACGTGCGCGACTCCTCGCCGATCCGGACGAAGTCGTTCAGGATCGCCTCCGCGGTCAGCTCCTCGACGATCCGGGTGCCCGTCCTGCCGCCGGCGAGCCCCGTCGCCACGACGGGGACGTCGAGCCGCTTCAGCGCCCGGGCGACGTTGATTCCCTTGCCGCCCGCGAGCGTCAGCACCTCGCTGGCACGGTGACGCTGGCCGAGCTGAAAGTTGGGGACGGTCAACGTGCGGTCGAGCGCGGCATTGAGCGTGACGGTGACGATCACGGGAAGAGCCCCCCTAGGTGGTCGAGCGTTCGGCCGGCATAGAAGCCTACGCGCCCGAGGGCGCCCGGCTTCTCGACCGTGTCGGCGGCGACGAGCGGCGAGCGGGCGATGACGGTGCCACGGTCGACTATCTGCACCTCGCCGAGCCGCTGGCCCTTGCGGACAGGCAGCGAGACCTCGACCGGCACGACGACGCGCTCGAGCAGCGGCCGCTCGACGTGAATCACGCGCAGCGCCGGCTTCTCGGCGACGAGCCGGACTGGATCCTTGCCGTAGGCGGTGCGGGCGGTCCCGTAGACGCGGCCGCCGTCGATCGCCCAGACGGTGCGGTAGCGCGACAGTCCCCACGCGAGCAGCGCCGAGAGGTCGCCGTTCCTGCCCTCGCGCGTCTCGCCGCCGAGGATCGTCGCGTAGATCGTGACCCCCGCCCCGCGCGCCGCCGCGACCTGCGACCAGCCGGCTCCATCCGTGTGCCCCGTCTTGACGCCGATCGTGTTCGGGTAGCTCGAGAGCAGGTCGTTCCACGTGTGCAGCTGCCGCCCCGCGGCCGTCGCCCCGACGAGCCGGACGGTCTCGCGGATGAAGGGCTTGTTCATCGCGACCCGCGCCAGCTTCGTCACGTCGCCGGCGCTCGAGTAGTGGCCGGGCGCGTCGAGGCCGTCGGGGTTCGCGAAGTGCGTGTCGACGAGCCCGAGCTGGCGCGCGCGGGTGTTCATCAGCGCCACGAACCGGCCCACCGAGCCGCGGCCGACGAACGCGGCAATCGCGTTCGCGGCGTCGTTCGCGCTCTGGATCAGGGCCGCGCGGATCAGGTCGCGCAGCGTCACCCGCTCGCCGGGACGGAGGTTGATCGTCGACTCGCCGATCGAAGCGGTGCGCCGGGAGATCGTCGCGACGTCGTCGAGCGAGGCGTGCTCGAGCGCGACGATCGCGGTCATCAGCTTGGTGATCGACGCCATCGGCAAGCGCTCGCGCTCGTCGTGCGCCGCCAGCACCTCGCCGGTGCCGGAGTTCTGGACGACGTACGCCTCGGCGTCGACCGGCGGTGGCGCGGCGGCCGCGACGACGGCCAGGACGAGCGTCGCGGCGGTCGCCGACAGGAGGGCAAGCCGCTTCACGCGGGCCGGACTCTACTTGACGCGGATCCGCTGACCGACCGTCAACGCAACTGGGTCGACGTCGGGGTTGAGCACGAGCAGCTGCTCGACGGTGGTGTCGTGCTGATCCGCGATGACGGCGAGCGTGTCGCCCGACTGGATCTCGTAGAACTCCGCCCCTGCGGTGTCGGTCGTGGTCGACGTGGTCGTCCCCGTCGTGCCAGTCGTGCCCGTCGTCCCGGTCGTGGCGGGCGCCGTCGTCGTCGCGACCGTGGTCGCCGGCGGCGCCGTCGCGTCGCCGTTCTCGAGCCCGGAGCGGACGAGCAGGATCGCGACCGTGGCTGCCGCGAGGAACGCGGCGGGCGCTGCGTACCGCGCGAGCCGGGCGTTGCGGCGCATCACCAGCCCGAGACCGACCAGACGTCGGAGCGAAGTCGGGCCGCCTCGGCGCCCGCGGCGCCGCGCCAGTCGTCGCTGCCGCCCCGATAGGCGAAGATGACCGACCGCGAGGCGGTGACAAGTGCGCTCGCCGGGCCGCTCGTGAACGCACGAGCGACATCGGCCGCCGTCGCGCCCTGCGCGCCGACGCCCGGAAGCAGGAGCACGGCGCGCGGCAGCAGCTTCCGCGCCTCGGCGACCACTCTCGGCGCGGTGGCGCCGACCACGGCGCCCACGCTCGACAGCCCGCGCTCGCCGGTCAGCTCCGCGCCCCACTCCCCGACGAGCCCGGCGACGTGCTGCCAGACGCGCCGCCCGTCGGAGAGCGTCAGCTCCTGGACGTCCCCCGCGCCGGCGTTCGAGGTGCGCACGAGGCAGAAGATGCCCGCTCCGTGCAGGCGGCACGCCTGCAGGAACGGCTCGACCGAGTCGCCGCCGAGATAGGTGTTGACCGTCAGCGCGTCGGCGAGCGGCTCCTGGTCCTCGCGCGGCTCGAGGTAGGCGGTCGCGTACGCGCGCGCGGTCGAGCCGATATCGCCACGCTTGCCGTCGGCGATCACGAGCAGCCCGGCGGAGCGGGCATAGCCGCAGACGCGCTCGAATGCTCCGATCCCGTCGCCGCCGAGCGCCTCGAAGAACGCGACCTGGGGCTTGACCGCGACGACGTAGGGCGCGACCGCGTCGACGATCCCGCAGCAGAAGCGGGCGTAGGCGTTCGCCGCCTCGGCGCGGCCGAGCACCGCCTCGCCGCGGAGCTCGACCGGCAGCAGGTCGAGGCGGGGGTCGAGCCCGACGACGAGCTGGCTGCGCTTCCGCTCGACCGCGTCCGCGAGCCGGTCGGCGAAGGTCGCGGTGGCGACGGAGGCCATGCGCAGAGACTAGGCGGCGCGGCGGAGATCCGCGAGCGGCAGCACGCGCAGCTCAGGCGGCGGCCGGCGCAGGAACGAGCCGATCAGGAGCAGCTCGTCTGCGTCCGCCGCGCCGAGCGACAGCTCGGCCCGCGCGGCCGCGGCGAGGCCGGCATCCGCCTCCGTGCGTCCCGCGTCGCCGTCGAGGAGCGTGCGCGCCGCGGCGATGCGGCCGCCGGAGACGAAGTAGGCGCGCCGGAAGCCGTCCTCGCGCGCCGGCGCGAGCAGGCAGAGCTCGAGCGCGCGAAGCCGGTCGAGCTCCGCGAGCGAGCTCGCGACGTCCTCGAGTGCGGCGATCCGGTCGCGCAGCCGTGCGGCGTCCTCGAACCGGAGCTCGGCGGAGAGCCGCCTCAGCTTCGCCCGCAGCGCCGGCAGCGCCGCGGCCGGCTCGCCGTCCCAGTCTCCGAGCGCCCGCGCCGCCGCCTGGGCGCGCCGCCGGCTCTTGAGCGGACCGTGCGGCCCGGGCGTGTCGGTGACGCACCAGCCGGCGCCGCGGCGGCGCAGATAGACGTAGCGGTCGGGCCGCGCACTGCGGGCGTTCGCGGGCGGCCGCAGCTCGCGGAGCAGCCGCAGCTCCTCGAGCCCCGCCTCGAGCTCCGAGCCGAGGACGCGCCACTCGACCCGCTCGAGCGCGCCGAGCGCCGCCTCGACCGCGGGCCGCTGCCGGTCGGTCCGGAAGTAGGAGCGCAGGCGCGCCCGGAGATCGCGGGCGCGGCCGACGTAGAGCACCTGCTCGTTGCGGTCGCGAAAGAGGTAGACGCCGGGCTGCGCGGGCGCGCCCGCGACGAGCCGGCTCTTCCCGGCGAGCCGGCGGGCCCGCGGAGCAGAGAGGTCGACGAGCTGGGCGACTGTCGCTGCACCGCGTTCCTGCGCGAGCCCGATCAACGCCAGCAGGATCTCCGCGGTCGCCTCCGAGTCGGCCAGCGCGCGGTGGCACGGTTGGGCGGAGGTGCCGAAGAAGTAGGCCAGCGCGGCGAGGCCGACACGCTTCTGCCGCCCTTCGAGCAGCCGCCGTGCGAGCCAGACGGTGTCGACGACCGGCGCAGCCACCCGCCGGCCCGTCAGCCGCTCGACCTCGCGGTCGAGGAAGCCCATGTCGAAGCGGGCGTTGTGCGCGACGAGCACGGCGTCGCCGGCGAACTCGAGGAAGCGCCGGACGGCGAGCTCGACCGGAGGGGCGCCCCGGAGCGCGTGCGGGTCGATCCCGGTGAGCGCGGCGATCGGCGCGGGCAGCGGCCGCCTCGGGTTCACGAGCGTCTCGAACCGGTCCTCCAGCTCGAGCCCGCGCACCCGCACGGCGCCGATCTCGCAGATCGCGGACGAGCCGGGTGAGAGGCCGGTCGTCTCGAGGTCGAAGACGACGTAGGTCGCGTCCTCGACGGCGAGCGCCGCCCCGGCCGGATCGGCGAGCCCGACGCTCGCGCCCCGCCAGGCGAGCCGCGCGTCGCCGTCGACGACATCCGCCAGCAGCGACCGGGCGAGGCCGACCGGGACGTGGCGGAGGGCGTAGAGCGCCCGGGCCGCGTCCTCGGCGGGCACCGGCCCGTGCCGCGCCTCGACGAGCTCCACGAGCCGGTCCGCGGCATCGAACGACAGCTGCATGGCGAGAGCTTAGGCGAACACATGTTCGCCTGCAACGGCAAAGAGAAGGCCGCGACGCCTGCGCGGCCCTCTCGACCTGCCGGACGTGCGGTGCTAGCCGCCCTTGACCGCGGCCTTCAACTGGCTGCCGGCCGAGAACTTCGGCACCGTTGCCGCCGGGATCTGCACCTTCTGGCTCGGATTGCGGGGATTGACGCCCTCGCGCGCTGCGCGATCGCTCGTCGAGAACTTGCCGAAGCCGGTGAAGGTGATCGTGTCGCGCTTCTTGAGCGCGTCGGTCACCGTGTCGAGGACCGCGTCCACCGCGGCGCCGGCGTCGCGGCGAGAGAGATTCGCCCTGGACGCGACAGCGTCAACGAACTCCTGCTTTGTCACTTGCCACTCCTTTTGTTGGTGGGACGTTCGGAAACCCGCGGGCACCCTAACAGCAGCATCGGACTGCCTCAACGGTTGAGTGGCTCAACCATGCGGGTTTTCAGCGGTCTTAGCGGCCTCGACGAGTTCTCCTGCACGGTAGAGGGAGCGCAGACGGACGCCGAGGCGGGCCAGCGCGTCGGCTCCGCCCTCCTCGCGGTCGACGACGCAGATCGCGTTTCGGACGACGAGACCGGCCTCCCGCAACGCCTCGACGGCCTCCGCGAGCGCGCCGCCGGAGGTGACGACGTCCTCGATCAGGCAGACGAGCTCTCCCGTCTCGAACGGCCCTTCCAGGCGGTTCGCGGTCCCGTACTCCTTGGCGCTGTCGCGGACGATCACGAACGGAAGCCCGGACGCAAGCGATGCGGAGGCCGCCAGCGCGACCGCGCCGAGCGCCGGCCCCGCGAGGCGCACCGCGTCGGGCTCGTGCTCCCGGACGGCGGCGGCGAGCCGATCGCCCAGCGGGCCGAGCAGCTCCGGCAGCGTCTCGAACCGGTACTTGTCGAGGTAGTAGCTCGACCGGCGGCCGGAGCGGAGCAGGAAGTCGCCCTCGAGCAGCGCGTGCTCGCGAAGGCGGGCTCCGAGCTCGTCGACGGTCACAGCGCCCGTCGGGCCAGCGCGAGCAGCCGGGCCGCCTCGGGAGCGTCGTCGGCGAGCGTGACCGTCGAGCCGTCGTCGAAGTGGAGGTGGACCCGCTCCCTGCGCGCGTCGCGGCGGCGCCTGAGGTAGAGCGGGCCTCCGACGAGGACGAGCAGGCCGAGCGCCCTACGCACCGGCCGGCTCAGACTTCCGCGCGGCCCGGCGCCGGGGTTTCGGCTTCTCGCGGGCCTCGGCCACGGTGCGGAGGCAGGATCTGAGGTCGTAGAGGACGAGGCCGGACGCGGGGGCGGCGCTGGTGCGCGCGACGATCGCGAGGTTCCCGTCGCGGGCGGCGAAGATGCTGCCCTCTGAGAGCGAGGCCTCGATCTGGGTGACGGCGCGGCCGCCCGTGCCGAAGCGCGCCTCGGCCGCCTCGAGCATGGCCAGACCTCCCCCGGCGAGCCGCTGCGTGCCGCTGTCGTCGGCGATCGTCGAGGCGACGACCGCTCCCTCACCGTCGACGAGGACGGCCTCCTCGAGCTGCGAGGAGATCTCCGTCAGGTCGGCGAGTGCGGACGCGGCATCCACGGTCGAGACGATACTGGCGGGCGTGCACAAGCCGCTCGCCCAACCCCTGGCCAAATTCTTCGCCGACCGGGGCACGCACCTCGCGGCGATGATCGCGTACTTCGGCCTTCTCTCCTCGGTCTCTCTGATCTTCCTGGCGCTCGCACTGCTCGGCTTCACCGGGCGGGCGGAGGAGTCGAGCTACCTCGTGCGGGAGTTGCAGCAGCTCTTCCCCTCACAGTCGATCACCGACATCGTCCGCGTCGTCGAGGCGATCACGTCGAACGCGACGACGCTGGGCCTGATCGGCGGCGCGTTTCTCCTCTGGACGTCGCTCTCGCTCTTCAGCGTGCTCGAGTCGGCGTTCAACATCGTCTACGGGCGGCCGAACCGATCCTTCCTGCGCGGGAAGTTCCTCGCGACCCTCTTCATGGCCGGGTCGCTGATCATCCTCTCGACCGCGCTCGTGCTCGGCTCGTTCGGGTACGACGTGCTCGACCGCTTCGCCCCGGGCGTGTTCGACAACGCTGCCGCCGCGTACGGGCTCTCGGCGGTGATCTCGACGATCGCGGTATTCGTCTTCCTCGTCGCGGCGTACGAGCGGCTGACGAACGCGCGGCTGACGCTGCGCGAGGTCTGGCCGGGGGCAGCGCTCGCCGCGGTGCTCCTCCAGGTGACGTTCCAGGTGCTGCCGCTCTTCGTCCGGCTCTCTCACGAGGTGGTGGCGGTCCAGGCGCTAGGAGCCTCGGTGCTGCTGCTCGTCTGGATCTACGTGATGGCGAACGTGATCGTCTTCGGCGCTGAGGTGAACTGGTGGTACGCCCGGCGGGACGAGGAGCAGATCGCGGGACTGGCCTGAACCGACGCGCCGCTCCAGGACATGCCGGGGCCAGGACCCCACACGTCCCGCCTGGACGGTGGCAGGAGGGGGAGAGCGGAGTTCACGACGCGTCCCCGGACTCGACCAGCTCCCGAGCCCGCTCCAGGTCGCCGGGAGCGACGAGAATCTCGCGCGGCCCGCCACTTCCGGTCCCCTCCCATGCGCCCACGCCCATGTCGGTCTGGCGGTGGTCGCAGGCGATCCCCTCTGTTCTCAGCAGGCCACAGATCGCCTCGGCCGCCATGCCGTCGCCGACGACGGTGAGCCGAACTCCGAACACCGGTCCACAGTAACGACCAGTGCAGCGACCACCGCTGCCGGACGTGGCCGCTGCGGACACGTGGGGTCCTGGCCCCGACACGTCCGTTCAGGACAGCGCTGCTCGTAGTGCGGCGGCGGCGCGGGCGCGGTGGGAGTTCGCCCGCTTCCAGTCGTCGCCGAGCTCCGCGACGGTCAGCGTCTCGCCCGCCGGGACGAAGATCGGGTCGTAGCCGAAGCCCTCGGCGCCCCGCCGTTCGGTCGTGATCGCCCCCTCCAGGATCCCGGTGCCCCGCCGTTCCTCCCCGGCCGGGCCGAGCGCGACGAGCTCGCAGACATAGCGGGCGCGGCGGTCGCCGACGGCCTCGAGCTCGGCGAGGAGCCGCACGACGCCGTCCTCCGCCCAGCGCGCCGAGGCGAGCCCGGGACGACCGCCGAGCGCGACGGCCTCGATCCCCGAGTCCTCCCCGAGCGCCCATTCATCCGGACTGCTCGCCTCGCGGCCGAACGCGGCCTTGGCGCGCGCGTTCTCGTAGTACGTCGACCCGTCCTCGGGCGGATACTCGCGGTCGCTCTCCAGGAGCTCGATCTCCCAGCCGGGCTGAGCCGCCCGCAGCTCGTCCAGCTTGTGCCGGTTCCCGGACGCGAGCCGCGCCCTCACGGCCGCCACTGGACGCGCTCGACGTCGTCGAGCTTGTTGACCTCCTCGGCTACGCGCGCGGACTCCACCCGGCGGGACGCGCGCAGGGTCACGTCGATCGTGCGCTCGTCGCCGAACTCGACCTGGCTGACCTGCCCGCCCAGCTCCTCGATCGCCGACAGCACGCTCGTGGCGTCGCCGTCGTGGACGAGCACGATCGCGAGCTCCGCCTCCTCGGGCCGCACCCGCGCGACGAGCCGCGACGAGATCAGCTTCAGCGGGCCGAGCGAGATCAGCACGAGCAGGGCCGCACCGATGCCGACCGTGTAGTAGCCGGTGCCGGCGGCCATGCCGATCGCCGCCACGGCCCAGAGCGTCGCGGCGGTCGTCAGGCCGCGGACCGAGATCCCGCGCACGATGATCGCCCCTGCGCCGAGGAAGCCGACGCCCGTCACGATCTGGGCCGCGATCCGGGTGGGGTCGAAGACGATCCCCGACTCGGTCGAGAACGTCCAGTCCGTCCACGCGTAGGCGGAGACGAGCGTGAAGACACAGGCGCCGAGCGAGACGAGCAGGTGCGTGCGGAAGCCCGCCTCGTGGTCGCGCAACTCGCGCTCGAGCCCGATCGCGCCGCCCAGCCCCGCGGCGACGAGGAGCCGCAGCAACGCCTCGGCGGTCGAGAGCTCAGGCACGCTCGGCGGCGATGGCGTCGTTCTGGGCGGCGACGATCTCCTCGCAGCCCGAAGCTGCGAGGTCGAGCAGCTGGTCGAGCAGCTCGCGGGAGAACGGGTCGCGCTCGGCCGTCGCCTGCACCTCGACGAGGTCGCCGGCCGCGGTCATGACGACGTTCATGTCCGTCTCGGCGGTCGAGTCCTCGGAGTAGTCGAGGTCGAGGATCGGCCGTCCGTCGACGACGCCGACCGAAACCGCGGCCACCTGGCCGGGCAGCGCCTTCGACAGCCCGAACCGGTCGAGCGCCCGCGAGGCCGCGACGTATGCGCCCGAGATCGCGGCACAGCGGGTGCCGCCGTCGGCCTGGAGCACATCGCAGTCGAGCCAGAGCGTCCGCTCGCCGAGCGCCTCGAAGTCGCAGACCGAGCGGAGCGCGCGGCCGATCAGCCGCTGGATCTCGACCGTCCGGCCGCCCTGCTTGCCCTTCGCAGCCTCCCGCTCGACGCGGTCGCCCGTCGAGGCGGGCAGCAGCGAGTACTCGGCCGTCATCCAGCCGCGGCCCGAGCGGTGAAGCCAGCGCGGGACGCGGTCCTCGACCATCGCCGTGCAGAGCACGCGCGTCTTGCCCTGGGAGTACAGCACCGAGCCGTGCGCCTGCTCGAGCCAGTCGGGGACGAGCTCGAGCGCGCGAAGCTGGTCGTCGCGTTGGCGGCCGTCCGCTCTCATGCGGCGGCCGCTTCCAGGGTCGCGATCTCCACGTGCTCGACCTCCTCGATCGGGAGCTGCAGGAAGCGGCGGCCCATCTCCCGAAAGGCGGTCGGGTCGCCGGTGGTCAGGAAGCCGTAGGTGCCCTCGCGGGCGGGATCGTTCTCGATCCGCTTCCGCGCCAGCGTCTCGGCGACCTCGCGCGCCGTTTCGTCGGCGGAGAAGACGAGCGTCACCTCGCGGCCGAAGACGCGCTGGAGGATCGGGCGGATCAGCGGGTAATGCGTGCAGCCAAGGATCACGGTGTCGACGTCCGCGGCCTTCAGAGGATCGGCCACCTCGCGCACTGCTTCGAGCATCTCCTCGCCGAAGGTCTC
>JANPKC010000132.1:0-19580 GCA_031425855.1 Actinomycetes bacterium
CGCGCTCGAGCACGCACCGTGCGTGATCGCTCTCAGCGGGCACACCGACGGCCTCTCGCGCGCGGCGGCCCTCGAAGCGGGCGCGACCGCCTTCGTGACGAAGTCGGAGGCGTTCGATGAGCTCGTCGCGACGATCCTGAGCGCCTGCGGCCGCGAGTAACCGCGAGCGCCGCCGCTATCCTCCGGAGCGCCGCCCCCATCGACTAGCGGCCTAGGTCACCACCCTTTCAAGGTGGCTGCACGGGTTCGAATCCCGTTGGGGGCATCGACGCGCAGCGGATCTGCTCAGGCGCGTTCCGCTGCCTCGGCCCCGGCGATCCCGTACTTGCGCACGACCCACCAGTCGTGCTCGCGCCGGACGACCGTCTCCACGCTCGGGAGATCGTGGAAGGGCGCGATGACGAACATGCGGGGATCGGCGTGGATCTCGGAGTACTCCGCCAGCGTGAGCTCGACCGGCTCGATGCACTCCGCTGCGGCGCACTCGCACACGAAGCCGAACAAGCGTCGGTGCTCCCGGTCGAGGGGTTGGGTCATGTGCTCGTTGAGCTCGCGGAACCGCGCTTCGATCGCAGCGGCGTCCTTGTGCAGCGCGGCGAGCAGCTGGGTGCCCTGCCGGGGCGCCGGCGCCAGCACCGCCTCCTCCGCGCGCAGGGTCTCCGGATTGAGCGCGACGCGCTCGAGCTCGCGCGCCTGCTCGAGCATCGTCGACAGCAGCAGCCGCTGCGTGTCCTCGTCGAGGTCCCGCTCGAGGAGAGTGGTGAGGCCGCCCGTCACGGCGGTCAGCGGATTCGCGATCCGGTGTCGGACGAGCTGTGTGTAATCGAGCAGCGCGCGGCGATACTCGGCAGCAGCCTCTCGCGCAGGTCGCTTCGCTTCCTGGAGCTCGTCCCACCGCGCTCTCATGTCACGTTCGAGGCCGCGGGCTCGGGCGCGCAGCTCGTCGGCGACCTTGTGCTGCTCCGACCCCTCCCGCTCGAGCTGGATCAGCGCCGTCACGTCCTCGACCCAGTGGATGACGTAGAGCAACTCGCCATCGGGCGCGCATACGGGAGCGTTGACCGGAGCCCAGTAGCGCTCCTGAAACCCGCCTCCTTCTGCCTCCGGCACGCGGATGTCGTACTTCTGCACCGCCATGCGATCGGCGACCCGCTCGGTGAGCACGCGCTGCAGGGAAGACCGGAGGTTCCGTTCGCCGGTCGCCCCCGGGTCGTCCGGATTGTCGGGAAAGACGTCGAAGAGCGGCCGACCGACGATCTCCTCGCGGTGCGTCATCGTCGCGCGCAGGTAGGCGTCTGTCACCGCGACGATCGCAAGGTCGGGCATGAGGACCAGGTACGCGCCCGGCACGGACTCGAACAGGTGGCGGAAGTCAGGCCGTCCGTCTTCGATCACGCATCTCTCCCTGACAGCACAAGTCTCTCCCTTCGAGAAAAGAAACGGCGGTACCGAGAGCGGCCTCACCCGAATCACACCCCGCGATGGTTCATTCGGGCCCCCCGGACAGGTGAGGCATCAGGTAGCGAACGGTCGAGCCCCCCGCCTGGTTACGCGGTCTTCGTGCCGGCGAGCACGAGCGTCGGCGGGTCGCGGCTGGCATGCTGGCGTGGGGCGGTTAGCTCAGCTGGTAGAGCACCTGCTTTACACGCAGGGGGTCGGCGGTTCGATCCCGTCACCGCCCATCGACCGAACGGAGCCGAGCCGGCTAGGGCTCGATGCAACGGACGTCGGGTGTCGTGTCGCCCGCTCCGCTCTCGTCCACAGGCCCCAGCGCACTGATCGCGCCGTACACGCACTGCGGTCCCGCGTCGGAAGCAGACGCCTGCGCGAGCAGGAGCGTCGTCGCCACCGCCAGCGCCGCCGCGAACGAAAAGAGACCCCTCCTCGACCCCGTCATCAGCACGTCAACGGTATGCACGTTGAAACAGATACGGACACGGCTTCTTAGGTGGATGCATGGCGACACCGGCTGGGTCTCGTCGGCCCGCCCCGCATCGAAAGACGGCTCAGCCCGACGCCGCGGTCTCGTCGTGCGGCGACCCCACCGGCTTCGATTCCGGCGAGCCGCGCTGGCGGAGGTAGATCGTGAAGGCGGCCATCGTCCCGACCGCGAGGAACTCCGACTGCCAGTTCTGAAGTGACCGCTCCCAGAAGTCGGCGCCGCGGACGTAGTCGATCCACGCAAGTGAAGGCTCGCCGTGCCCGCGCCGGTCGTCGTTTTCGAAGCGCCAGTTGTTCAGCGACTGGCCGCCCCACGAGAGCAGGAAGATCGAGGCCATCGCGAGCAGGAGCGAGTTCTCGTAGATCCGGCGTGAGAGTCCGCGCTTGCGCTTCGCCGGAGCGGGTGCGTTCGCAGGTGCAAAGCGGCCCACCTCCTGCTTGCGGTCCGACTCGAGCCCGACGTCCGCGAGCGCCTTCGACTCGTTCGACCCCTTCTGCACGAGCCACACCGTCGCGAGGATGAAGAGCGTGAACTGGAGGAACTCCGACTGCCAGTTCTCGAGCACCGCCCCACCGAAATCGGGCGAGAGCACATAGTCGTTCCAGGACAGCGGCCGGCCGCCGTGGGCGAGCTGGTCGGCGTTGAACGCATGCTGGCCTGCGAACGACTGACCCAGCAGCGTCGCGAGGAAGATCGCGCCGAAGAAGAGCGAGAGCCCGTTCTCGAACGCGAAGCGCCTCAATCGACCACCAGCCCGACACCGATCCAGAGCACGAGCCCAGCGACGATCATGAGCCAGTAGATCGCGAACATCGTCCGCACGAGACCGGAGGTTCCCGGCGAAGCCGGAACCGAACCGCCGGGATAGAGTCGCTCGATGCGAGCGCGGACACTGAAGCCGCCACTGCCCTCGCGGTCGTCCTGGTGGCTGGAGGAGGCGCGAGCGCACCGAGCCGAGCCAGTCGCTGCGGCTCTGGCAGGCTCGCTCGACGTCGACGTGGCCGTAGTCGGCGGCGGCTACACGGGGCTCTGGACGGCGCTCGCTCTCCGCGAACGCGACCCGTCCCTCAGCGTCGCGCTGCTCGAGGCACGCGAGATCGGGGATGGGCCGAGCGGCCGCAACGGCGGCTTCCTGCACGGCTACTGGTCGTCGCTCGCGACCCTGCGGGCGGTGCTCGGCGACGGGTCTGCGCTCCAGCTCGCCCACGCGTCGAGCCGGATCGTGCCCTCCGTGCGCGCGTTCCTCGAGCAGCGCGGCGAGGACGTCTGGCTGCGCGAGGGCGGGCTGCTCAAGGTCGCGGCGACGGAAGCCGAGGACGCCGCCGTCGCGCGGTCCCTGGAGGCCGCCCGCGAGCTCGGAGTCGAGGAGGAGGCCGTCGCGCTCGGCCCCGCCGAGGTGCGCGCGCGGATCGACTCGCCGCCGTTCCGCCGCGGCGTCCACTTCCGCGACGGCGCGATCGTGCAGCCCGCACGGCTCGCCCTGGCGCTGAAGCGCGCCGCGCTCGACGCCGGCATCGAGATCTTCGAGCACACGCCCGTGACCGGGGTCGGGCCTGGGAGGCTCGAGACGACAGGCGGGTGCATCAGCGCGCGGGAGATCGTGCTCGCCCTCAACGCCTGGGGAACCTCGTGGCCGCTCGCCGGGCGGCAGACGAACTTCGCCAGCGCGGTCGTCCTCACCGAGCCCGTGCCCGATCTGCTCGAGCAGATCGGCTGGACGGGAGACGAGGCGGTGACCGACGGGCGCATGTTCCTGCACTACTTCCGGGCGACGCCCGACGGCCGGGTCCTGATGGGCAGCGGCTCGGGTCGGCTCGAGCCCGGCGGCCGCGTCGGGCCGGGCGTGCTCGACGACGTCGGCGCCCAGGCACGCGCCCACGCCGGGCTTCGCACGCTGCTGCCGGCGCTCGCGGATGCCCGGATCGAAGCGCGCTGGAGCGGGCCGATCGACGTCTCTGCCGACAAGCTGCCTCGTTTCGGCACGCTCCCGGGCACGCGAATCCACTACGGCTCGGGCTACTCCGGGAACGGGGTCGGGCCGAGCTGGCTCGGCGGCCAGATCCTCGCGTCGCTCGCGCTGGGCGTGCGGGACGAGTGGACGGCGCTTCCCCTGGTCGAGCGCCGCTCCCGGCGGCTGCCGCCGGAGCCGCTCCGCTACGTCGGCGGCAAGCTCGTCCGCTGGGGGACGCTCTCGTCGGAGGAGGCGATCGGCGCGGGACGGCGACCGTCAGCTGCTGCGCGCGCCGCGGCGGCGATCCCGCGCCTGCTACGGATGCCGATCGGGACGCGCTAGATCCGGCAGGTCGCGCGGCCGTTCTTGACCAGGTACTGCTGGTGGTACTCCTCCGCCGGCCAGAAGGTCGACGCGGGCACGATCTCGGTGGCGATCGGCTGCCCGAAGCGAACCTGGGCGCGGGCCTTCGACTCCGCAGCGGCCTCGGCCTGCTCGGGCGAGTGGGTGAAGATGGCCGAGCGGTACTGCGTGCCCACGTCCCAGCCCTGCCGGTTGACCTGGGTCGGGTCGTGGAGGCTCCAGAAGCGGTCGACGAGGTCCCCGTACGAGACCTCCGCCGGGTCGAACCTCACCTCGACCGCCTCCGCATGGCCGGTGGAGCCGCTGCAGACCTGCTCGTAGGTGGGCGCGTCGACGTGGCCGCCGGAGTAGCCGACCTGGACGTCGGTGACGCCCGGGGTGTTGCGAAAGTCGACCTCGACACCCCAGAAGCACCCTGCCGCGAACGTTGCGGTCTCGCTCATGCCTTCTCCAGCTCGAGCGCGCAGGAGTTGATGCAGTAGCGCTGCCCCGTCGGCCCCGGGCCGTCCGGGAAGACATGGCCGAGGTGGCCGCCGCACGCGGCGCACGTGACCTCGGTCCGCACCATCCCGTAGCTCGTGTCCGTCTCGGTGACGACGCTCTCGAGGCTCGCCGGCTCGACGAAGCTCGGCCAGCCGGAGCCGGAGTCGAACTTCGCCTCGGAGCGGAAGAGCTCGGCGCCGCAGCCGGCGCAGCGGTACACGCCGGCGTCCTTCGTGTCGTTGTACTCACCGGTGAAGGCGCGCTCGGTGCCCTTGCGCCGGAGGATCTCGTACTGCTCCGGGCTCAGCTCCGCGCGCCACTCGGCGTCTGTCTTGTGCACTCGTGTCTCCATGTCTTCCAGGGTAACGAGCGGGTCAAGCCTGGGGCAGCACGAAAGCGGCGATCGCGATGAAGTGGACGGCCGCGGCCCCGATCACGAGCAGGTGGAAGATCTCGTGGTAGCCGAACGTCGCCGGCGCCGGGTTCGGGCGCCGGAAGGCATAGGCGAGCGCGCCGAGCGTGTAGAGCGCACCGCCGACGAAGACGAGCACCGCCGGCGCGACGCCGAGGTCGAACATCTCCGGCACCGCTGCGACGCCGACCCAGCCGAGCGCGATGAAGACGAGCGCAGTCAGCCATTTCGGTGCGTCGACCCAGGCGAGGTTGAGGACGAGACCGGCTGCCGCACCCGCCCAGACGACGATCAGGATCAGGTCGGCGACCCGCCCGTCGAACGCAAGCAGGGCGAACGGGGTATAGGTCCCGGCGATCAGCAGCAGGATCGTCGAGTGGTCGAGCCGGCGCATCCATGTGCGCACGCGCGGGGACTTCCAGTCGACCCGGTGGTAGAGGGCGCTGACGCCGAACATCGCCACGAGCGCAGCCGCGTAGATCCAGGTCGCGAGCAACTCCAGGCCCGAGTCGGAGACCGCCACGAGCACGACGCCGGCGACCAGCGCGACGTAGAACGCGTACTGATGGAACACGCCCCGCAGGCGCGGCTTCGGAAGAACCTCCACCCCGAAAGTGTGCCCTACACTCGGAGCGCATGGGCCGTTAGCTCAGTTGGTAGAGCAGGGGACTTTTAATCCCAAGGTCGTTGGTTCGATCCCAACACGGCCCATCTCCTCAGTCGGGGTCGTTTCCCGGAAACGGCAACGAGACTTGCCGAGTCGGCCACGCTCGTGCACCGTCGTGGCATGGAGATTCCCAGCTACGACGTCGTGGTGGTCGGCGGCGGTGCGGCCGGGCTGAGCGCGGCTCTCGTGCTCGGCCGGGCGCGGCGGCGTGTCGCCGTGGTCGATGCCGGAGCGCCACGGAACGCTCCGGCAGCCCACATGCAGGGGTTCCTGTCCCGCGACGGCATGCCTCCGGCCGACCTCCTGGCCGCAGGACGGGCGGAGGCAACCGGCTATGGCGTCGACCTCCTCGAGGACGAGGTCGTCGCGATCGATCCCGGGTTCGTCGTCCGCCTCGCCGGTGGACGCGCGTTTCACGCGCGGCGGATCCTGATCGCGACCGGCGTCCGCGACGAGCTGCCCGAGATCCCCGGCGTCCGCGAGCGGTGGGGACGCGACCTGCTGCACTGCCCGTACTGCCACGGCTGGGAGGTTCGCGACAAGCCCGTCGGCGTTCTCGGCACCCTGCCCGGCTCGGTCGACCACGCGCAGCTCGTGCGGCAGTGGTCCGACGACGTGGTCTTCTTCGTCCACACCTACGACACGACTGCCGACGAGCGCGATCGGCTCGAGGCGCGCGGGGTGCGGATCGTCTCCGGCGAGATCGCGCGGCTGGTGGTCGAGGACGACCGGCTGGCCGGCGTCGAGCTGACCGATGGTCGCGTGATCGCCCGGACAGCAGTCTTCATCCGGCCCGGGAACGTGCCTCATGCCGACGGCCTGCTGGCCGGCCTGCGCTGCGAGCTCGACGAGTCGGGCTTCGCCACGGTCGACGCCACCGGCCGGACCACCACGTCCGGCGTCTGGGCCGCCGGCAACGTCGTCGATCCGCGCGCGCAGGTGATCACCGCCGCCGGGGCCGGATCGGCCGCGGCGATCGCGATCAACGCCGACCTCGTTCAGGAGGACGTCGCACGAGCGGCGTCGGGCGAAGACGGGTGCTAGCCGTACTGCGTAGGCCCCGTCGAGCTGCGAGGCTCGACTCGACGATCGCAGAAGGCGCCCGCTTCGCTTCGCGGTGGCAGATGCGTCGTACCAATCACCCGAATCGAAGGAGCACTGGACCATGACCTCCCCGCAAGACGCCTTTCCCCTTCGCCTGACCGGCGAACTGGATCCGAACGTGAGCCGCTGGCAGTGGCTCTTCAAGTGGCTGCTCGCGATCCCGCACTTCGTCGTTCTCTTCTTCCTCTGGATCGGCTTCGTGCTCTCGACCGTCGTCGCGGGCTTCGCGATCCTCTTCACCGGCCGCTACCCACGCGGGATCTTCGACTTCAACGTCGGCGTCCTCCGCTGGTCGTGGCGCGTCGGCTTCTACTCCTACAGCGCCCTCGGCACGGACAGGTACCCGCCCTTCTCGCTGGCCGACGACCCGAACTACCCGGCGAGACTCGAGGTCGAGTACCCCGAGCGGCTCTCGCGCGGGCTCGTCCTCGTCAAATGGTGGCTCCTCGCGATCCCGCACTACCTGATCGTCGCGATCTTCACCGGCGGCGCCTGGTCGGCCTGGTCGGATGACGGCGACGGCCTGCTCTACGGCGCCGGCGGCGGCCTGATCGGGCTGCTCGTGCTCTTCGCCGGGCTCGCCCTGCTGTTCACGAGCCGCTATCCCCGCCCGATCTACGACTTCGTCCTCGGCCTGAACCGCTGGGTCTTCCGGGTCGTCGCGTACGCGGGCCTGATGACGGACACCTACCCGCCGTTCCGGCTCGACAACGGCAGCACCGAGCCGCCCCCGGCAATCGCCGCGCCGTCTGCTTCGACCGCCACGACGCCGACCGCCTAGAACGTCGCCGTGGTACGGGGCGTCCGGCACGTGGCGGACGCCCCGTTCACCGCTCTAGTAGCCGCGGAGCCTGTTGTCGACGACGCCGGCGATCATGACGGCGAGGATGAGCAGGCCGATTGCGGAGCTGACGGAGCCGCCCCGGTCGGGCGGGCCGTTCGTGTCGTAGCGCCGCCCGTGCACCGGGTCGACGACGTAGCCGATCTCGTTCCCCTCCCAGCGCTGGAGCGTCACGACCGTCCTGGGAGCGGGCGGATCGTCCCAGCTCGTCGAGGCCACCACACGTTCGGGTTGCCCCGAGACGACGGGGCGCACCTGCATCTCGGTGCCGTTCGCGCTGATCACGAAGCCCGGCTCGTCGATGAAGCACTCGTGCCGCTCCTCCGGCGCGCAGACGTTCGACACTCCGACGTCGACGAAGATCTCGGTCACGGAGTAGACCGCGCCGACGACGCACGCTCCGGCGAGCAAGAGCCCGAGCGCGCACGCGACGACGGTCGGCACGATCGAGCGCGGCGGGCGGCGGGGGCTCACGAGCCGTTCAGCACCGTGCGGAGCCACGCCTCGAGCGACAGCAGCAGCCAGATCTTCACGCCGCGGCGCGGCGGCGGCAGCCTGCGGTCCGGCCGTGCGAGCTCCTCCAGATAGTCGCGCCGGACGACCCCGTGCGGCGCGAGCCCGTCGAGCAGCCGCTCGCGCGCGAAGCGGTCGAAGCGCCCGTGCAGCCACACCTCGACCGGGACGCGCATGCCGCTCTTGCGGCGCGCCACGATCTCGGCCGGGAGTAGGTCCTCGGCAACCCGCTTCAGGATCACCTTCTCGACCGCACCGCGCAGCTTCAGGTCCGCCGGCATCCGTAGGGCCGCGTCGACGACGCCGCGGTCGAAGAGCGGCGAGCGGGGCAGGACACCGTAGGGCCGGCTGAGCTGGTCGACCTTCGGGAGGATGTGATGACCGCCCTTGAAGGTGACGTTCAGCGCGGTCAGCCGGTTGACGAGGGACGGCCACCGTTCGTCGCACAGGTGCGGGCGGACGACCGCCTCCAGCCCGGCGGCGGCGACCAGGTCGGGGTCGAGCATCCGCCCCAGCTCGGCGAAGCACTTCCGGTGCGCGAGCAGGTAGCTGCGCTCGAGCCGGCCGCCGTAGAGGTCGCTGAGGATCATCGGCACGTTCTTCGGCCCGCCGAAGCACGGGTCGCCGCCCTCGCCGTTCAGGACGACCGCCGCGTGCTGCGAGGCAGCCTCGAACAGGAGCGAGTTCGCCACCGTGAGCGGCTCGCCGATCGGCGTCGCGAGCGAGGCCATCGTGGAGTCGAACCGGTCGACGACGTCGCGGGCCGTCAGCTCGACGACGTGGTGATCCGTGCCGCAACGGGCGGCGACCGCCGCCGCGTGCTCGAGCTCGTTCGGGATCCCCGGCCCGAACGAGAGCGAGAAGGTCGAGACCGGTCCGTCGTGGAGCCGGCTCGCGAGCGCGGCGACGACGCTCGAGTCGATCCCGCCGGAGAGAGTCGCGGCAACCGGGCCGGAGCCGGGCAGCCGCGAGCCGACCGCCAACTCGAGCCGCGCGCGGAGGCGGCGGCGGTAGACGTCCTCGTCCTCCCGCTGCTCGTCCTCGGCGGGCAGGCTCCAGATCCGCTCCTCGCGCACCGTGTCGCCGCGGATCACGAGGTGCTGGCCCGGCAGCAGCTCGAACACGCCCTCGACGAGGGTCTCCCGGCCCGGCAGGTAGCCGTAGGAGAGGTAGGCGGGCAGCGCGGCGGTGTTCAGCGTGCGCGGCACGAGCCCGCCCACGAGCAGCGGCCGCAGCGTCGAGGCGAACGCGATCCCGCCGCCGCTGCGGGCGTAGTACGCGCCCCGCTCCCCCACCCCGTCGCGGGCGAGGTGGAGGTCGTCGCCGTCGAGCCAGGCGAGAGCGAACGCGCCCTCGACCTCCCCCAGCCGTCCTTGCCGCGCGAGCCGCTCCAGCCCCGCGCCGCCGATCGCCGCGCCAGCGACGCGGCACGCGTCCCAGTCGCCGACGTACTCCCGCCCCGGCCCGAGCAGCTGCCGACCCTGGCCGAGCGCGCGAGCGAAGCGCGCGGCTGCCACCGGGTCGACCCTGCAGCCGACGAGCCCGCCGATCTGCGGCCGCTCGACCCGCGCCGGCCCGACCGACCGCACGGCGTCAGCCGACCTCGTCATCGCCCTCGCCCCAGCCGTCGCCGACCCAGAACCCGCCCGCATCGGTGCCGGCCCCGCCCTCGTCCTCGTCGCGGAGCACGCCCGCGAGGACGCCCATCAACACGCGCGGGCGCGCCGCGGCGAGATCGAGCCGGTAGGTGCCTAGCCACTTCGCCTCGCCCGGCAGCAGCCCCGGCGTCGTGTCGTCGAAGCCGGAGGTCGCCCGCTGGTAGAGCCCGCGGTAGCGCGCGGCATCGCCGGGGCGCAGGCCGGCGTCGACCACCCGCGCGAGCTCGAGCCCGGCGAACCAGCGCGGATCCTCTGCGATCGCCGCGGCGAGCCTGCACCCGTCCCAGTCGGCGCTGTGCACGACGATCACCGTCGCCGGCGGCTGTTCGCGCAGCCGCGGGATCAGGGCCTCGTAGACGTGCGCCGGATAGCCGCGACGCGAGAGCACCGGGGAGCGCGAGTCGCTGTGGAAGCCGTTGACGAGCAGCACGTCCGCAATCGCGTCGTCGTCGCAGATGACGAGGCGCTCGAAGCCGTACGCGTCCACACGGGGGTCGAGCGCGCCCGGGTCGACGTTGCCGAACACGTTGTGCTCGAGCCGGCCCACCACGGGGCCGTGCACGTCGATCCAACGAGCCAGGAGCAGGTCGAAGGACTGCCGGTCGAGACTCGTGATCGGCCGCCGCAGCAGCCGGTGCAGGATCCGGTGCCGGCGGACGCGCCGGCACACCTCGTGGTAGAGCTGGTCGTCGTTGAACGCGAGCCGGCCGCCGTCCGAGACGCCCTCGACCGCGAGCTTGAAGGTGGGATCCGTCATCCCCCGGTCGCGCTGCGGCTCGAAGGCGAACCGCCGCCGGCACGAGGGGCAGTGACCGCTGCCGCGCTCCCGAAACTTCGCGTCGCTGCCGCAGTGGATGCACCTCAAGCCGGCACTCCCGCCACCAGCACTCCGGGCTCGTAGAGGGCGACGAGGTCGTCGAGCGTCTCGCGCCTCGTCGTCAGGATCGCCTCGTCTCCGTCGAGGACGACCTCGGCAGGACGGGGGCGGTTGAGGAAGTGGCTCGACATCGCGTAGGCGTAGGCGCCGACGTCGCGGAGCGCGAGCACGTCGCCGGGCTCGACACGGGGCAGCCGGACGTCGCGGGCGATGAAGTCGCCCGAGTGCGTCGTGTTGCCGCAGACGTCGGTTGTCACGCGCAGCGACCGGCCGCGCGGCGCGATCGCCTCGATCCGGTGGTAGCCGTGGTAGACGCTCGGCGCGACGATGTTCCCGACGGTGCTGTCGACGCCGACGTAGCGCCGCCCGCCGCGGTGCTTCACGGAGACGACGGTCATCAGCAGCGACCCCGCCGGCCCGACGAGCACGCGGCCAGGCTCGACGACGAGACGGACCGGCCGGTCGCGCCGAAGCGACAGCGCCTGCAGCCGCCGGGCGACCTCGAGCCCGATCGCCTCGACGTCGAGGTCGTGCTCCCCCTCCCGGTAGCCGATCCCGTAGCCGCCGCCGAGATTCACCTCCTCGAGGTCGGGAAGCGTCTCCGCCGCCGCCAGCAGCCGGTCGACGCAGCCGAGGAAGCGCGAGGGGCGGCGATTGTTCGTGCCCGCGTACATGTGCAGGCCGGTCACGCGGACGCCGGCGGCGCCGGCGATCCTGACCGCCTCGCACAGCTCGCCCGGCGAGACGCCGATCCGGTTCCGCTTCGCCGGGTCGTCGATCAGGTAGCGGAGCCCGACGCTGTCGCAGCGGCCGTGGCGGATCACGTCCCGGAGCTGGTCGAGCGAGTCGACGTTGAGGGAGACGCCACGCGCGAGCAGGTAGTCGAGGTCGGCTCCGGTCAGGTTCGTGCCGCTGTAGACGACGTCCCCGGCCGGCACGCCCGCCGCGAGCGCCGCGTACGCGTCGCCGGGCGTGTTCGCGTGCACGCCCGCTCCGAGCGCGTGCAGGCGCCGGACGATGACCGGGTTCTTGTTGCAGACGACCGCGTAGTGGCACTCGAGCGGCCGGTACGGGAAGGCCTGCACGAAGCGGACGTACCGGCGCTCGACCTCGTCCAGGTCGTAGACGTACAGCGGGCTGCCGAACCGGCCGAGCAGCTCGCGGTCGCGCTCAGCCACCGGCCAACGCCTCACGTGCTGCCCGCGCGCGGAGCCGGCGGCCGTGCGACCGCACCGCGTCTCGGCGACCCGGCTCGGGATCGTCGAGGCGGTGGAGGAAGACGTGGTTCGTGGCGCCGCCGAGCGGCACGTCCGCGCGGCCGGTCAGCACGATCGTCTCTCCCGGGCGCGCCAGGCCGTGATCCCGGACGCGCGCGATGATCTCGGCCCAGCCCGCCTCGACGGAGGTGTGCTCGCCGACGAGGAGCGGCACGACCGCCCACTCGAGCGCGAGCTGCTGCAGCACGCCCGGGCTCGTCGCCGCCGCCACGATCGGGCCCTGCGGGCGGAAGCGTGAGACGAGCCGCGCGGTCGCCCCGGTCTCGGTGGGGACTGCGATCACGGCCGCGCCGACGTCGTCCGCGAGGTCGCAGGCGCCGTGGGTGAGGATCTCCGCAACGTCGGCGCCCGCCCCGACACGGCGCTCGTAGGCGAGCGAGGGCTCGACCGAGCGCGCGATCGCGTCCATCTGCGCCACCGCACGCTGCGGGAAGTCGCCTGCGGCCGTCTCGGCAGACAGCATCACGGCGGACGTGCCGTCGAGGATCGCGTTCGCGACGTCCGAGACCTCGGCCCGCGTCGGCTCCGGCTCGTGGATCATCGACTCGAGCATCTGGGTCGCCGTGATCACCGCGCGCCCTGCCTCCCGGGCGCGCTCGATGATCCGCTTCTGCACCAGCGGCACCTGCGAGACGCCGATCTCGACGCCGAGGTCGCCGCGCGCCACCATCACCGCGTCCGAGGCCTCGACGATCGCGTCGAGGTTCGCGACCGCCTCCGCCTTCTCGATCTTCGCCACGATCCGCGCCGGCGATCCGGCCGCCTCGATCAGCCGGCGCAGGTCGTGGACGTCGTCCGCGGTGCGGACGAACGAGAGCGCGACGTAGTCGGCGCCCGCCGCCAGGGCGAACTCGAGGTCGGCGAGGTCCTTCTCGGTCAGCGCCGGGATCGGCAGTGTCGAGGAGGGCAGGTTGACGCCCTTCGACGGCTTGATCGTCCCGCCCGCCTCGACGCGGCAGCGCAGCCGGATCCCGTCGCTGTGCTCCGCGCGGGCTCGGATGCGTCCGTCGTCGATCAGCACCTCTTCTCCGGGCGCGACGACCTGGGCGATCAGGGCCGCGAAGCTGACGCCGAGCTCCCCGGGATGCGCCAGCTGCGGGTCGGTGAGGACCAGCGCGTCCCCCGGCGCGACCTCCATCGGCTCGAGCAGGCCGGCGACGCGGATCTTCGGCCCGCAGAGGTCGGCGAGCACGGCGATCGGCCGCCGGAGCCGGTCCTGCGCGACCCGCACGGCCGCGAGCCGCTCCAGGTGCTCGTCGTGGGAGCCGTGCGAGAAGTTCAGGCGGGCGACGTCCATTCCCGCCGCCGCCAGCTCGAGAATCGCCTCCTCGCCGGTCGTCGCAGGCCCCAGCGTGCACACGATCTTCGTCCGCCGGATCGCGGGGCGCGTCGGCGCCGGAGCGATCGTCTTCCACGTCTCGGTCAGGGAGAAGCTGGACATTCGGCCACCTCGCTCGTAGGTCTCGCAACGAGCGTAGGAGTTGGCCGAAACGGTCGCGTCCGGGATTCCCCTAGCGGTGCTACCTGGTTGCAAACAGAGCGTTCTATGATCGCCGCGTGCTCATCGGCCGTGAGAGCGAGTGCGCTCGGATCGATCGGATGCTCGAGGAGGCGAGGGGTGGCCGCAGCGGCGCGCTCGTGGTCCGCGGCGACGCCGGCGTCGGCAAGAGCACGCTCCTCGAGTACGCCGTGTCACGCGCCGGCGAGGCACGGGTGGTGCGCGCGCTCGGCGTCGAGACCGAGTCGGAGTTCGCGTACTCGGGCCTGCACGAGCTCGTCCGCCCGCTGCTCGACCGCCTGCCGGAGCTGCCGCCGGTACAGGCCGACGCCCTGCGCGGAGCGCTCGCGCTCGCCGAGGCGCGGAGCGCGGGCCGGTTCTCGATCGGAGCCGCGACGCTGAGCCTGCTCGCCGTCGCCCGCGACGAGGGCCCGCTGCTCTGCGCGATCGACGACGCCCACTGGCTCGACGAGGCCTCGGCCGGCGCGCTCGCGTTCGCGGCCAGGCGGCTCGAGGCGGAAGGAGTGGTG
Source organism: Actinomycetes bacterium (assembly GCA_031425855.1). Lineage (GTDB taxonomy): Bacteria > Actinomycetota > Thermoleophilia > Gaiellales > Gaiellaceae > Gaiellasilicea. The sequence goes on from JANPKC010000132.1 coordinate 14,117, forward strand.
ATGCTGTTCGCCGTTCGCGGCGCCGGCTTCCGGGTTCCGGGGATCGCCGAGCTGGAGCTCTCCGGCCTCGATCCGGCCGCCGCCGTCTTGCTCCTGGATCACGATGCGAGCGTGCGCGTCTCGCCGGAGGTGGCGAAGGAGCTCGTCGCCGCGACGGGCGGCAATCCGCTCGCCCTGCTCGAGCTCCCGCGCCGGCTGAGCGAGGAGCAGCTGCGCGGGGCGGTGCCGCTGCCGCACCCCCTTCCGGTCGGCGAGAGCCTCGAGAGCGTCTTCGCGACCCAGGCACGAGATCTGTCGGACGAGGCGCGCCGAGCGCTCGTGCTGGCGGCGACCGCGGACACGCGGGCGATGCGGGTGATCGCGCGGAACGGCGGCGCCGGTGCCGGTGGGTTCGAGGAGTGCGAGGACGCCGGCCTGCTCGCGATCCGCGAGGGGCAGGTGACGTTCAGCCACCCGCTCGTGCGCTCGGCCGTCTACCAGCAGGCCACGCCCGCCGAGCGGCGCGCCGCGCACCGGGCGCTGGCTGACGGCTTCGCCGACGACGGCAGGTACGCGGAGCGCCGCGCCTGGCACGCGGCTGCCGCCGCCGTCGAGCCCGACGAGGAGGTCGCGGGCGAGCTCGACACCGCCGGCGCGGCGGCGGCGGCGCGGCGCGGGCACGTCACCGCGGCCGCGATGTTCGAGCACGCGGCACGGCTGACGCCCGACAACGCACCCCGCGCGCGGCGCCTCTTCCTCGCAGCTCACTCGGCGTGGCTGGCCGGCCAGGGCGAGCGGGCGCTGCGCCTGCTCGAGGACGCGGCTGCGGCGACGAGTGACGACCTTCTCCGCGCCGACGTGTGCCACCTGCAGTGCCGGATCGAGCTGCGCCGCGACGCCGCCTCGAGCACCGTCGACCGGCTCGTGGCCGAGGCGGAGAAGGTCGAGCCGTTCGACGCGGCCCGGGCCGGAGCGATGCTCGCGACCGCGGCCGAGGCGGCTTCGCCCGACACCCGGCTGGGGCTCGCCCGGCGGGCTGCGTCGCTCACGGAGGGACGCGACGATGCGGCAGGCCTGCTGGCGGGGCTCGTGCTCGCCCGCGCCCTGCTCGAGGCCGGCGAGGACGACGAGGCCCACGAGCGGCTCGCGGCGGCGCGAGCCGCGCTCGCCGGCAGCCGCGAGCTGAGGCACGACCCGGAGCTGATCCTCGCCGCCGTCGGGACGCTCGCCGGGGTCGGGTCCGGAGACGACGAGCTCTTCCGGGAGCTGCTCGACGGGCTGACCGCGGCCGCACGGGCGCACGCCGTCGTCGTGCTGCCGCGGGCGCTGCTCCACACCGCCTGGCTCGACTTCGAGGCCGGCCGCTGGACGGACGCGTCGCTGAACTTCGCCGAGGCGGACCGCCTCGCCGGCGAGATCGAGCAGCCGCGCGAGCGCGCCGCGGCAGCCGCGGGTGCCGGGCTGCTCGACGCCCTGCGCGGGCGAGCCATCACGGATGGCGCCACCTCGGCGCACACCCTCGGACTGGCCGCGCTCGGTGCCGGCGAGGCGGACGCGGTCGCGCACCTCGAGCGGGCGGCGGCCGATCCCGAGCCGGTGCCCCGCGGACTTCCCGCGCCGGAGCTCGACCTCGCCGAGGCCTACGTCCGGGCCGGGCGCCGCGACGATGCCGAAGCGGCAGCGGCGTCCCTACGGGGAGCCGACGCCGCGTGGGCACGCGCGCTGCTGGAAGGCGGCACGGCGTACGCGGAGGCGGCCGAGCTCCTCGCCGGGCAGCCGTTCCTGCTCGCGCGGGTGCGTCTCAACCACGGCGAGCAGCTCCGCCGCGAGGGCTCGCGCGTCGAGGCACGGACCGAGCTGCGCGCCGCGCTCGCGATCTTCGAGCAGCTCGACGCCGAGCCGTGGAGCGAGCGGGCGCGCCGGGAGCTGCGCGCGAGCGGCGAGAAGGCGCGCCGCAGGGACCCGACCACCGTCGACGAGCTGACGCCGCAGGAGCTCCAGATCGCCCGCCTGATCGCCGGCGGCGCGAGCCAGAAGGAGGCGGCGGCGAAGCTCTTCCTCAGCCCGAAGACGATCGAGTACCACCTCGGCAAGGTCTACCGCAAGCTCGACATCACCTCCGGGCGCCGGCTCGCGCAGCGGCTGGCCGAGCACGAGCTGCTGGAGACGTCGTGAAGCCGCGGCTCGCACGGTGGCTCGTGATCGCGGCCGCCGGGGCGGCGGTGCTCGTGGCCGCCGTCGGCCGGGACGACCCGGAGCCGCAGGCGGCCCAGCCGGAGCTCGTCCTGCGGTACATCTACTCGACCGACGCCGAGGATCTGCTCGTCCCGCTGATCGACCGCTACAACGACGAGACGCACCGCCGCGGCGGCCGCGAGATCCGAATCGTGGGAATCGGCCTGACCTCCGGCGAGGCGCAGGCTGCGCTCACCGCCGGGGACGAGCGCGCGGAGCTCTGGACGCCCGCGTCATCCCTCTGGGGCGAGCTCCTCAACCACAGCGTGGGCGCGGCGTGGGTGCCCGACGAGAAGCCCGTCTCGCTCGTCTACTCGACGCAGGTGATCGCGATGTGGAAGCCGCTCGCCCGCGCGCTCGGCTGGCCCACGCGGCCGATCCGCTGGAGCGACATCCTCGCCCTGGCGACGGGGGAGCGCACCTGGGACGACTACGAGCACCCCGAGTACGGTGAGTTCCTGCTCGGGCACACGAACCCGGGGTTCTCGACCTCGGGCCTGTCGGCGGTCGCCTCGCACTACTACGCCGCCGCCGGCACGCGCGGGACGCTGAGCCTGGCCGACGTCCGGCGGCCGGACGTCCGTGCCGCCGTCCGTCGCATCGAGCGCTCGATCGTGCACCAGGGCGAGACGGCCGGGAACCTGATCGACAAGATGCTCAAGTACGACGTCGGCTACGCCCATGCCGTGTACGTCCAGAAGACCACCCTGCTGCGCGAGCCGCTGGCGACGGAGCTGGCCGCGATCGAGCCCGCCGACGGCACCTTCGTCACCGACTACCCGCTGATCGTGATGGCCGCCCCCTGGGTCGGTGCCGACGCCCGCGCAGCGGCCCGGGACTTCCGCAGCTGGCTCAAACCCAGGATCACGGCCGAGGACGCGACCGCGCGCGGCTTCCAGCTCCGCCGCCCGACCGGGCTGACCGAGCTCCCACGGCCCGAGCCCGAGGTGTTCGCCGAGATCCAGGCTGCCTGGCACGAGGACCGCAAGCCGGCCAACATCGTCCTCGTGGTAGACACGTCGAAGTCGATGGGCGAGGGCGGGCGTCTGAAGGCCGCCAAGCAGGCGCTGCTCACGTTCCTGCGCGAGCTCTCGCCGCGAGATCGGATCGCGCTGGTCACCTCCGGCGGGTCGATCACCACGAACGTCCAGCTCGGGGCGCTCGAGGAGCGAGGGCCGGCCGTCTCCCGTGCGATCCGCGCGCTCATCCCGAGTGGTGAGCTCCCCGTGTACCCGGCGGTCACGCGGGCGCTCGAGTCCGTCCGCGCGCTCGACGATCCGGACCGGATCAACGCCGTCGTCGTGCTGTCCGACGGCGCCGGCCCGACCGACGTCGGCCGCAACGAGCTCCTGCGCACGATCGCCGACGAGCCCGTCACGGAAGGCACGAGCGTCCGCGTCTTCACGGTCGCCTACGGCCGGCCCCCGGATGCCGAGGCCCTGCGGCAGATCGCCTCCGACTCGGACGGGCTGTTCTTCACGGGCGGGCCGACGAACATCAACGACGTCTACCGCAAGATCCTCTCCTACTTTTGAGCCTGCGGCGATGAGGGAGATCGGGGGATACCGGATCGAGCGCGAGCTCGGCAGGGGCGGGATGGCGGTCGTCCACCTCGCCTGGCAGCTCGTCCTCGAGCGGGAGGTGGCGCTGAAGGAGCTCGCCGGGTTCTGGGCGACCGACCCGACCGCGACGACGCGCTTCCTGCGCGAAGCGAAGCTCGGCGGCTCGCTCAAGAGCGGCCACATCGTCACCGTCTACGAGTACTTCGAGCACGAGGGCGTGCCGTACATCGCGATGGAGTATCTGCCGCGCGGCCCGCTCCGCCCGCTCGTCGGGACGCTGAGCGACGTCCAGGTGGTGGGCGTGCTCGACGGCATCCTCGCAGGCCTCGCCCATGCCGACGAGCACGGGATCGTCCACCGCGACCTGAAGCCGGAGAACGTGATGCGGGCCGACGACGGCACGGTCAAGATCGCCGACTTCGGGATCGCGACCGCCTACGACGAGCTGGCGAACGCGAACCTGACGCCGCTCGGCGAGTTCGTCGGCGCGCCCGGGTACGTCTCGCCGGAGCAGGTGCTCGGGAAGACGGCGACGGCCGCGAGCGACCTCTACTCGGTCGGCGTGATCGCCTTCGAGCTCCTCACGGGCGCGGTGCCGTTCGCGGAGACCGGGGGCGGCAGCGCGATGCTGATCGCGAGGATGAACCACAAGGCGCCGAGCCTGTCCTCGGCCAGACCGGAGCTCGACAAGCGCCTCGCCGAGTGGGTCGGCAGGCTGCTCGAGCGCGATCCGGCCCGCCGGCCCGCAAGCGCCGCGGCCGCGCGCGAGACGCTCGAGGACATCGCCGAGACCGCATTCGGGCCTCGGTGGCGCCGCGACGCGCGGCTGCCCGAGGGCCAGCCGGAGCCGAAGCACGCGCCCGGGGCGTCGACCGCGGCGATACTCACGCTCTCGCTCTTCCGCCGGCGCCTCGTCAGCGCGCTGGCACGACCGTCGAACGTCGCGGTAGGCGCCGCGGTGGCTCTCGCCGGGCTCGTCCTCGACGTGCCCTGGCTCTACCTCGTTGCCGCCCTCTCGTACCTGGCGGTCGCGGTGACCGGCTGCTTCGGGCCTGCGCCTACCCGGAGACCGTGAAGGGTGAGTCCACGACCGGCGCGCCGAGATTCTTCGCGGCGCGGTCGCCGAAGCCGGGGCGGACGACCCACCGGTACGAGCCCGGCCGGAAGGCGACCGAGCTCGGAAGCGCCAGCCTCGCCTCGGTCGGCGAGGCACGGTAGAAGCTGGCGCCGCCCCTGCTGAACTCGACGCTGTAGTAGTCGGCGCCCTGCACCGGCGCCCAGGCCCAGTTGCGCGTGGGTTGGAAGCCGGACGGGGCCGCAGCTGTGGTCGCCGCCGGCGTCGTGGCCGGCGCGAGCGGCTTCGGCCGCGGCGCGGTCGTCGTCGTCGCCGACGGGTTCGGCTGTGCCGGACGCGCGACCGTCGTGCCGAGCACCGAGGACGTCGTCGCCGGTGCGGGGGGCTTCGCCGCGGGTGGTCGCGCTCGCGTGCTCGCGGGTGTCGTGCGTGCGGGCGCGGTCGTCGCGGCAGCGGCAGGGCGCGTCTCTGCCGGCGTCGTCGACGCGGCGTCGGTCGCTGTCTCGCGGGACGAGACGAGGCGCTCCACGTCGGGGCCGCCGGACGCGAGCTGGAGCACGGCGAGCGTGACGACGCCGGCCGCGACGAAGCTCAGAGCCGCCGCGAGCGGGAG
>JANPKC010000133.1:0-5677 GCA_031425855.1 Actinomycetes bacterium
CGCCGAGACCTCGGCAAGGCGGCAGCAGCCGCGCTCGGGCGCGATCGCCGCGAGCTCCGAGCGAAGCTCGTCAGAGAGACCCATCGAGCCTCGTGCCCTCGAGCGCCAGCAGGCGCCGCTTGTAGTCGACGCCGAGCGAGCCGTAGCCGCCGATCCCGCCGACCGAGACGACGCGGTGGCACGGGACGAAGAGCGAGAACCGGTTCTCGGCGCAGAAGGTTCCGGCCGCGCGGGCGGCGCGGGCACGCCCGGCGAGCGCCGAGAGCTCGCCATAGCTGACCACCTCGCCCCAGGGCACGTTTCGGAGCGCGTCCGCGAGCGCAGCCTGGAACGGCGTCGTCCAGTCCTCGTCGAGCGCGACGTCCGCGAACGAGACGCGGTCGCCCGCAAAGTAGCTGTGGAGACGTTGGAGCAGATCCGGCACGAAGCCGTCACGGTTCGGCTGCGACTTCCTCGATAGCGTTTCAGTAGGGACACCCGGGGTGCCCCTGGGGCGCGTTTCGGGCACGGACGCGCCGCGCATCGTCGCTCCGGGCGTCGGTGGGTCGTGAGCGACGACCACCTCGCCGTCGCCGACCCACAGCTCCCCCACTCCCCAGCCGGCGACCTCGTAGGGATGCCGCGTCACGCGCATCGGGCTCGACTCTACAATCGGCCGCATGAGTGCCCCCGGGATCTTCCGGCCGCCCGCCCCCGTCAACGAGCCCGTCCGGAGCTATGCGCCCGGCACGCCCGAGCGGGAGGAGCTGCGGGTGCGCCTCGCCGAGATGGAGCGCGAGCGCATCTCGATCCCGATGGTGATCGGCGGCAAGGAGATCGAGACGAAGGAGACGACCCAGGCGGTGATGCCGCACCGCAAGGCGCACGTCCTCGCCGACGTCGCCAAGGGCGGCCCCGAGCACGTGCAGATGGCCGTGGACGCCGCTCGCGAGGCGCACGCGGGCTGGTCGCGGCTGCCGTGGGAGGAGCGCGCGTCCGTCTTCCTGCGCGCCGCCGAGCTGCTCGCCGGCCCGTGGCGCTCGACGCTCGTCGCCGCAACGATGCTCAACCAGTCGAAGACGTCGCACCAGGCCGAGATCGACGCCGCCGCCGAGCTGATCGACTTCTGGCGCTACAACGTCGAGTTCATGCTCCGGATCTACTCGGAGCAGCCGGTCTCGTCGGCCGGGATGTGGAACCGGATGGAGTACCGCCCGCTCGAGGGCTTCGTCTTCGCCGTCAGTCCGTTCAACTTCACCGCGATCGGCGGCAACCTGACCGGCTCGCCGGCACTGATGGGCAACACGGTCGTCTGGAAGCCCGCGTCGACCGCCGCGCTCTCGGCCCACTACACGCTGCAGATCCTGCGCGAGGCCGGCCTCCCCGACGGGGTGATCAACGTCGTCTACGGCTCCGGCGCGACAATCGGCGACGCGGCGCTCGCGAGCCCGGAGCTGGCCGGCATCCACTTCACCGGCTCGACGCCGGTCTTCCAGTCGATGTGGAACACCGTCGGCGGGAACATCGCGAGCTACCGCAACTACCCGCGCATCGTCGGCGAGACGGGCGGCAAGGACTTCATCGTCGCCCACCCGAGCGCGAACGCGGCCGAGGTGGCCACTGCGATCGTTCGCGGCTCGTTCGAGTACCAGGGCCAGAAGTGCTCCGCCGCCTCGCGCGTCTACGCGCCGAAGAGCATGTGGCCCGAGCTGCGGGAGCGGCTGGAGGCGCAGGTGGCGGAGCTGAAGATGGGCGACGTCGCCGACTTCTCCAACTTCATGGGCGCCGTGATCGACAGCGGCTCGTTCAAGACGCAGAAGGAGGCGATCGACGAGGCCCGCGCCTCCGGCAAGGCGGAGAACGTCGCGGGCGGCGACTACGACGACAGCGAGGGCTACTTCGTCTCGCCGACCGTGATCCAGACCGACGACCCCGCCTACCGGACGATGAACGAGGAGCTCTTCGGCCCCGTCGTCACCACCTACGTCTACGACGACAAGCGGTGGAGCGAGACGCTCGACCTCGTCGACCAGGGCGCCCCGTACGGGCTCACGGGCGCCGTCTTCGCCGACGACCGCTTCGCCGTCGAGGAGGCGCACCAGAAGCTGCGCTACGCCGCCGGCAACTTCTACGTCAACGACAAGCCCACAGGCGCCGTCGTCGGCCAGCAGCCGTTCGGCGGCTCCCGCGCGTCCGGGACGAACGACAAGGCCGGCTCGATGTGGAACCTGATCCGCTGGGTCAGCCCGCGCACGATCAAGGAGACGTTCGTGCCGCCGACCGACTACCGCTATCCCTTCATGGGCCCGGACGGAGCCGACAGGCCGTAGCGATAGGTTGGCCGCATGGGTGAGGTCTTCCATGCGATCAGGGTCTTCTTCGAGCAGCTCGCCGCGGTCGAGTTCGCCGCGCTCGGGCTCGCGATCGTCGCCCACCTGCTGAAGACGATGTGCACGAGCCGCGCGTGGCGGAACGCGATCGCGGCCTCCTACCCGGACGAGCCGGTCCCTTGGCGGCCGATCTACGCCTCCTACCTCTCAGGAGTGGGCGTCAACGCGATCATCCCCGCGCGCGCCGGCGACGCGGTCCGCCTCTACCTCGCCCACCGCGCGGTGCCCGGCAGCACCTACACGACGCTCGCTTCGACCCTGCTCGTCCTCTCGTTCTTCGACATGGCGATGGCGCTCGCGATCTTCGCGTACGCGCTGACGCTGGGCGTCCTCCCCGGTGTCGGCTCGCTCGGGAGGCTGCCCGGCTTCGACTTCGGCTTCTTCGCCGCGAACCCGGAGTTCTCGTTCGTGCTGCTGATCGTGCTGGCGATCTTCGGCGTGTTCGGCTCCTTCTGGATCCGCTTCCACATCGCCGAGTTCAAGCAGCGCGTGCGCCAGGGGCTGGCGGTGATGGCCGACCGGACGCGCTACCTGCGCGAGGTCGCGCTCTGGCAGGCGGGCGACTGGCTGCTCCGCTTCGTCGCGATCTGGTTCTTCCTCGACGCGTTCGGGATCCAGCAGTCGGTGAAGAACGTTCTGCTCGTCCAGGTGACGCAAAGCCTCGCCACGCTCGTCCCGATCTCCCCCGGCGGCATCGGCACCGAGCAGGCGTTCATCGTCTACGTCTTCAACGGCACCGGGATCGGCCGCGCGACGCTCCTCGCCTTCAGCGTCGGGATGAAGCTGACGCTGATCGTGACGAACATCGTGCTCGGCTTCACGGCGCTCTTCCTCACGCTCGGGCACACCGACTGGCGCTCGCTGACGGGCAAGCGCCCGGCCGCGGACCCGTAGGCCCGCCCAAGGCACCACGCGTCGTCGTTCATGCGCTCGCTTTCCGTCGGAGGGGTCAGGTCTTGAAATCGTGCGTTGGTCCATGGCCCCGGTGGCCCCGGCCGAATACGAAGATTCAAGACCTGACCCCCCGGCGCACTCCGCCCCGGGCGCGCTCCGCGCTCGTCTCACGCTCGGCAACACGCGTCGTCGTTCAGGCGCTCGCTCTCAACCGGCGCCGGTCTTGTGCAGCTGCGCGTAGATCGCGCGCGCCGTCTTCGCCGGTAGACCCGGGACTCCCTCGAGCTCCTCCTGGCTCGCCGCGATCACGCTCTCGGTCGAGCCGAAGTGCCGCAGCAGCGCCCGCCGCCGCGCCGGGCCGACGCCCTCGAGCGTGTCGAAGAGCGACTCGCGCGCACGAGCCGAGCGGCGCTGGCGGTGGAAGCCGAGAGCGAAGCGATGCGCCTCGTCCCGAACACGTTGGAGCAATTGCAAGCCGGCGCTGTGCGGGTCGAGCAGGATCGGGTCGGACTGCTGCGGGACGAACACCTCCTCCACCCGCTTCGCCAGCGAGATCACCGCGACGCGCGGCAGCTCGTACGCCTGCATCGCCGCGAGCGCGGCCGAGAGCTGCCCCTTGCCGCCGTCGATGACGACGAGGTTCGGCGCCGTCGCGAAGCCCTCGTCGTACTCCTGCTCGGTGCCCGTGCGCAGCCGCGCGAACCGGCGCGAGACGACCTCGGCCATCGCCGCGAAGTCGTCCTGGCCGTCCAGCCCACGCACCGCGAACTTGCGGTAGTGGGCCTTCTTCGGGATCCCGTCGCGGAAGACGACCATCGAGCCGACGATCTCCTGCCCCTGGATGTTCGAGATGTCGAAGCACTCGATCCTGAGCGGCAGGCTCTCGAGGTTGAGCGCCTCGCGGAGCTCCTCGAGCGCGTGGACGCGGCGCAGCTGCTTCTGCTCGGAGACGAGCAGCTCGGAGTCGAGCGCGAGCCGCGCGTTCTGGGCGGCCAGGTCGGCGAGCCGGCGCTTCTCCCCCCGGGCCGGCACCCGCACCTCGACGCGCGAGCCGCGCAGCTCGGACAGGAACTCCTGCAGCGCCTCGAGCCCGGTGGCCTCCGCCGGCACGACGATCTGCGGCGGGATCGACGGCGCGTGGCCGTAGTACTCGAGCGCGAACGCCTCCAAGACCGTGGTCACGTCCTGCCCCTCGACGTTCTCGAGGTGGAACCCGTGCCGGTCGATCATCTTGCCGCCGCGGAGCGGGAACACCTGCACGGCCGCCCTGTCGCCCTCCGCGGCGACCCCGAGCACGTCGATCGAGCCGGTCTCGCGCCGGTCGGCGCCCTGGCGCTCGGCGAGGTTCTCGATCGCGAACAGCCGGTTGCGGTAGCGCGCCGCGTCCTCGAAGCGCTCGTCCGCGGCCGCCTCCCGCATCTGCCGCTGCAGCTCGCGCACGATCGTCTTCGTGTCGCCGGAGAGAAAGTCGATCACCCGCTCGATCAGCTCGCGGTAGGCCCCCTTCGAGATGTAGTCGACGCACGGCGCGTGGCAGCGCTCGATGTGGAAGTCGAGGCACGGGATCCCGGAATGGCGGCCCGGCTTCGGCCCCTCGCACGGCCGGAACTGGAAGACGCGGTTGAGCACGTCGAGCGTCTCGCGCACCTTTTTCGCGTTGGCGTACGGCCCGAAGTAGAGGACGCCGCGCCGGTGCCGCTCGCGCGTGAACATGACGCGCGGGTACTCGTCCTCGATCGTGACCGCGATGTACGGGAACGACTTGTCGTCGCGCAGCCGCACGTTGAAGGGCGGCCGGTGGCGCTTGACGAGGTTCTGCTCCAGGTGGAGCGCCTCGACCTCGCTGCCGGTGACGATCACCTCGAGGTCGGCGATCCGCGGCACGAGGCGCGGGATCGAGGCACGGTTGTCGCCCCGGCCCTCCTGGAAGTACGAGCGCACGCGTGGACGCAGCGACTTCGCCTTGCCGACGTAGAGCACCTCCCCCTGACCGTCCCGGAAAAGGTATACGCCCGGGCTGGCCGGAATCGACTTCAGTTTTTCCTTGATGTCTGCCACCTCGGCTACCTTAGCCAGGGCGTGAAGCGGTTCCTGGCAGCGATTGCGGCAGTACTCGTGCTCCCCTCGGCCGCCCATGCAGGCGGCTCGTCATTTTGGAGTTTAGGGGGTCAAGAACAACTTTATGGTTTCTTGATATACGTCGTCTGAGCTCCTTTTTTGGTAGCTTCGACAGTGTATACACGCTCATCTTCCGCCTTGGCCGCCGCCGAGTACATTCCGCCCTTACCCTGCGAAACAATTTTGTATCCGGTCGGCAGGCTGAAGAGCGACGGATCGGGCTCGCTGCGGACAATGTTAGTGAGGCGATAATTCTGCTCGCCAAATCGCGGGTCGCTGTGCTTGGACATCACGAC
>JANPKC010000134.1:0-2873 GCA_031425855.1 Actinomycetes bacterium
GCCGAGCACAACGGCAAGCTGATCCTGCTCGTCGCCGACGGCCCCGACCGCTCCTACGTCGTCGAGGACGGAAGCAACGCATACCGCTACCGCGTGCACCCGGCGGAGCCCGTCGCGGCGATCGTGTGGCCTCCTCCCGCCCGCGACCTGCGCGCCCGCGATGAAGCTCGCTAGGCTCGCGCGCTTCGCAGCGGTCGGCGCGGTCTGCGGGCTCGTCCTGATCTCTGCGCTGGCCGCGACGAATGCCGTTCCCGCGTCGAACGCGGAGCGCGACGTCAGCGCGATCACGGTCGACCAGAAGAAGCCGAAGCCCGACTGCAACGGGATCACCGTCACGGTGCTGATCACGGGCGGAGGGAGCGGTGGCAACGGCAACGACCTCGTGCTCGGGACCGCGGCCGTCAACAACCCTCTGCGCGGCAACAACGGCAACGACTGCATCCACGGCGGCGGCGGCAACGACACGCTGCGCGGCGACGGCGGCACCGACATCTGCATCGGCGGCCCGGGCATCGACTCGTTCCACGCCACCTGCGAGACGCAGATCCAGTAGCCCGTAGCATCGGGCTGTGGCGCGCTCCGACCTGATCGTCGATCTCGGCGCGATCCGGCGGAACGCCCGGACGCTGCTGGCCGCGCTCGAGGGAGCGGAGCTCTGGGCGGTCGTGAAGGCGGACGGCTACGGCCACGGGGCCGCGGACGTCGGCGGTGCCGCCCTCGGAGCCGGTGCGACGGCGCTGTGCGTCGCGACGGTGCCCGAGGGGATCGCACTGCGGCGGGAGCTCGGCGGCGTCCGCGTCCTCGTCATGGGGCCGGCAACGAGCCGCGAGATCGCCGATGCTCGCGACGCCGGGCTCGAGCTCGTCGTTGCGGACGGTGAGGTCCCGGAGGGTGTCCGCGTCCACCTCAAGCTCGACACGGGAATGGGGCGGTGGGGGCTTGCGGAGCTGCCGGCGCCGTCCCGAGAGGTCGTCGGCCTGATGAGCCACTTCTCCTCCGCCGACTCGGACGCGGCGTTCACCGAGCAGCAGATCGAGCGCTTCGCTGCGGCGACCGCCGAGTACTCGTTCCTGACGCGGCACATCGCGAACAGCGCCGGGGCGCTCCGCTATCCCGCCTCTCGCTTCGACGCGGCCCGCTGCGGGATCGCGCTCTACGGGATCTCGCCTTTCGGCGCCGATCCCGCGCAGGACGGGCTCGAGCCGGCGCTCCGCTGGGAGTCCCACCTCGCCCAGGTGCGGCTCGTGCAGCCCGGTGAGTCGACAGGCTACGGGCGGCGCTGGGTCGCCGAGCAGCCGACCTGGATCGGGATCGTCCCCGTGGGCTACGCGGACGGCTTTCGCCGCGACCTGACCGGGACCGAGGTACGCGTCGCGGGCGAGCCGCGGCCGGTGGTCGGGACGATCTCGATGGACGCCTTCGCCGTCGCGCTCGACCGCGAGCTCCCGGTGGGCGCGCCGGTGACGCTGCTCGGCCACGGCGTCCAGGCGGAGGCGCACGCGCGCGTCGCGGAGACGATCGGCTACGAGATCGTGACGGGGATCCGGAGCTCACCGGATCGCGCCCGAAGGTCGGTGGTTGACGGTTGATACCCCCAGGGGGTAGTCTGGACGCATGGAGATCACCTACACGGTCAGCGGCATGAGCTGCGGCCACTGCAAGGCGGCGGTCGAGGGCGAAGTCGGGCGCGTGCCCGGCGTCGAATCGGTCGACGCCGATGTCGAGAGCAAGCTCGTGGTCGTGCGCGGGGAGGGCCTGGAGGACGAGGCACTGCGCGCGGCGATCGACGAGGCCGGCTACGAGGCGGCGTGACGCGAGTCGCGCTCTTCGTGGCCGGCCTCGCCGGCATCTTCGTGGCCGCGCTGGCGCTCGGGAACGTCGTCGACGTCGAAGCTCGAACGCTGGGCGAGGAGGCGCACGCCGCCGAGGGTGGTCACGTAGCCGAGAGCGCCGCTCCGGCCGGGCTCGCGCTCGCGCAGGACGGCTACCGGCTCGTGCCGGAGCGCGAAGCGCTCGTCGCCGGCCGCGCGCAGGCATACGTGTTCCGCATCCTCGGCCCGGACGGGTCCGTGCTCCGCGACTACGACGTCGAGCACGAGCGTCTCCTTCACCTGATCGTCGCCGGCCGCGCGCCGAACGACCGCTTCCTTCACCTCCACCCGCGTCAGCGCGCCGACGGTGCCTGGGTCGTGGCGATGCGGCTGCCGGTCGCGGGCTCCTACCGCGTCTTCGCCGACTTCACCACCGGCGGCGAGCGGCGGACGCTCGGGATCGACCTCGCGGGCCGCGGCGGACCCGCGGACGCCCCCGGCCGGGTGTCCTCCTACGACGTCGCCCTGCACGGACACGGTGACCGCCTCGAGTTCGTCCCGACGCTCGGCGGCAACCCGGTGAAGCTGCAGCGCTACCTCGGCGCGGCGGGGCATCTCGTCGTTCTCCGCGACGGCGACCTCGCGTACATCCACGCGCACGCCGACGAGGACGAGCTCGCGTTCGACGTGCCGTTCCCGAGCCCGGGCCGCTACCGGCTCTACCTCCAGTTCAAGGCCGCCGGCAGGATCGAGACGATCTCGAAGGTGGTCGAGCGATGAGCGGCGTAGGCTCGACGGAGCCGCCCAGGAGCGCAGGCGCCGGCTTCGCCGGCGCCGAAGGGGGAAACGTGCAGAAGCTCGAGCTCCCGATCGAGGGGATGACCTGCGCGTCGTGCGCGGTGCGCGTCGAGAAGAAGCTGAACAAGCTCGAAGGCGTCGAGGCGGCGGTCAACTACGCGACCGAGCGGGCGTCGGTCGAGTTCGACGCCGACGCCGTCTCGCCGGAGCAGCTCGTGGCTGCGGTCGAGTCGGCGGGCTACAAGGCGGCGCTCCCCGGCGACG
>JANPKC010000135.1:0-6019 GCA_031425855.1 Actinomycetes bacterium
GCGCTCGTCGCGCCCGCCGGGTGGGGCTGGCGGCGGGGCGCGCTCCGGGCCCCCCCCCCCCCCGCCCGCGACGCCGAGGCCGGCGCCCTGCACACGATCGTCGCGGCCTTCCTCGTGACGGTGCCGTTCGTCGCCGCGGGCGGCGTCGACCTCGGCGGGATCTGGCCGTTCCTGCTCGCCGGGGTGCTCGGCCCCGGCGGCTCGCAGCTCCTCTTCACGCTCGCGGTGCGGGACGCCGGGCCGTCGCGAACGTCCGTGACCGTCGGCACGGCGCCGCTCTTCTCCGTCGCGATCGCGCTCCTGCTCCTCGACGAGCCCGCGAAGGCGGGTGTGATCGCGGGCGCGATCCTGATCGTCGCCGGGGGGATCCTGCTCGTCCGCGAGCCGGGCCGGCCGGAGCACGTGAAATGGATCGGGCTCGGCTTCGCGCTCGCCGCGACGATCGTCTTCGCCGTCCGCGACAACCTCGTCCGCCACCTGTCGCTCGACACCGACGTCGAGCCGGCGCTCGCAGCGGGGGCGACTCTCCTTGCCGGCGGACTGACGGTGGCGGCGTGGCTGCTCATCTCCCGGCGGCGTCTCCCGGCCGCCGGCTTCCGCGCGTTCGTCCCCGCCGGCGTGCTCTTCGGCCTCTCCTATCTCTGCCTGTTCGAGGGCTACTACCGCGGCCGCGTCTCGGTCGTCTCGCCGCTCGTCGCGACCGAGTCGCTCTGGGGAGTCGCCCTGTCGGCGCTGCTGCTGCGCCGGCACGAGCTGGTCGGGCCGCGGCTTCTCGGCGGCGCGGCCCTGGTCGTCGCCGGGGGCGCCCTGATCGCCGTCTTCCGCTAGCCGAGGCGGACGCCGTAGACGAGCCGGCTTCCGCCGGGGGCGAACGAGACCGTCGTCACCTCGCCTGCGACTTTCGGGCGTGAGGTCACACGGCCGTCCGCGGTGCGGACGACCGCGAGCGTGGTGGCGCCTCCGACGTAGCGCTCGCGGTACACGAGTCGCGTCCCCTCGGGCGACCAGGCCGCCGCAACGTCAGCGGGCGCGTGCAAGAGCAGACGCGAGCGCTTCGTGGCGGGGTCGAGCAGCCGGTGCGTGCCGGCGACCGCATAGAGCAGCTGGCTGCGCGGCGACCGGAGCAGACGCGTGCCCTTCGCCACCCGCTCCGGCGTGCCGCCGGTGGGGCGAACGGGTGCGGCGGCAGTCGACGCCGAGCCCGCGCGCAACGCGGCGGCGGCGGCGGCGACGACGAGGAGAAGAAGAACGAAGGATGATCCGGTGTATCTGCTACTTTGGGACTCAGATTTTGTGTATCGCGACACTTAAAGACAATGGAGGAGCGGGAAGAGATGGCGAAGACAATCGGAATCGACCTCGGCACAACGAACAGCTGCATGGCGGTGCTGGAGGGCGGCGAGCCGACCGTGATCCCGAACGCGGAGGGCGGCCGCACGACGCCGTCCGTGGTCGCGTTCACGAAGGACGGTCAGCGGCTCGTCGGGGCACCCGCGCGGCGCCAGCAGGTGACGAACCCCCAGAACACGATCTTCTCGATCAAGCGCTTCATGGGCCGCAAGTCGGACGAGGTCTCGGAAGAGATGACGATGATCCCGTACGAGGTCGCGAAGGGCGACAACGGGGACGCGCGCGTGACGGTCGACGGCAAGGAGTTCGCGCCGCCGGAGATCAGCGCGATGATCCTGCAGAAGCTGAAGGCCGACGCCGAGGCCTATCTCGGCCAGCCGGTCACCGACGCCGTGATCACGGTTCCGGCCTACTTCAACAACGCGCAGCGCGAGGCGACGAAGGACGCGGGCAAGATCGCCGGCCTGAACGTGCTCCGAATCGTCAACGAGCCGACCGCGGCGGCGCTCGCGTACGGGCTCGACAAGGAGGGCGGCGACCAGACGATCCTCGTCTTCGACCTCGGCGGCGGCACCTTCGACGTGTCGGTGCTCGAGCTCGGCGACGGCGTCTTCGAGGTCAAGTCGACGAACGGCGACAACCACCTCGGCGGCGACAACTTCGACAAGGCGATCGTCGACTGGATGGTGGCCGAGTTCAAGCGCGACCAGGGCATCGACCTCTCGACCGACAAGATGGCGCTGCAGCGGCTCTACGAGGCCGCCGAGAAGGCCAAGATCGAGCTCTCGTCGACGATGACGACGCAGATCAACCTGCCGTTCGTGACCGCGACCCCGGAGGGGCCGAAGCACCTCGACCTGCAGCTGACGCGGGCGAAGCTCGGCGAGATCACCGCCGAGCTGGTCGAGCGGACGGTCGGCCCGACGAAGGCCGCGCTCGCCGATGCAGGCCTCGACGCCTCGAAGATCGAGCACGTCGTCCTCGTCGGCGGCATGACCCGGATGCCGGCCGTGCAGGAGAAGGTGAAGGAGCTGCTCGGCAAGGAGCCCCACAAGGGCGTCAACCCGGACGAGGTCGTCGCCGTCGGCGCGGCGATCCAGGGCGGCGTGCTCAAGGGCGAGGTCAAGGACGTGCTCCTGCTCGACGTCACGCCCCTCAGCCTCGGGATCGAGACGAAGGGCGGCGTCTTCACGAAGCTGATCGACCGGAACACGACGATCCCGACCCGCAAGGCGGAGACGTTCTCGACCGCCGAGGACAACCAGCCGTCGGTCGAGATCCACGTGCTACAGGGCGAGTCCGAGATGGCGACGTACAACAAGACGCTCGGCAAGTTCCAGCTCGTCGGGATCCCGCCGGCGATGCGGGGGACGCCGCAGATCGAGGTCGGGTTCGACATCGACGCCAACGGGATCATCCACGTGACCACGAAGGACCTCGGCACGGGCAACGAGCAGCAGATCAAGATCGAGGGCGGCTCGGGCCTCTCCGAGGACGAGGTCCAGCGGATGGTCTCCGAGGCCGAGGCGCACGCCGACGAGGCGCACCAGCTGCGCGAGCTCGCCGATGCCCGCAACACGGCCGAGCAGCTCGCCTACCAGACCGAGAACACGCTCAAGGAGCACCGCGACAAGCTCGACGAGTCCGACGCCTCGACGATCGAGGGCCGGATCATGGAGCTGCGCGGCTCGCTCGAGTCGACGGACGTGAACGAGATCCGGCAGAAGACCGACGCGCTCAACGAGGCGTCGCGGAAGCTCGCCGACGTCCTCTACGCACAGGCGAGCGCCCAGGCGCAGTCGCAGGCGAGCGGGAACGGCGACGCGCCCGCTGAGGACGAGGTCGTCGAGGACGCCGACTACGAGGTGATCGACGAGGAAGAGGCGAAGACGTCGTGACCGACGAGCCGCGCGTCGAGGAAGAGGTGGAGATCGTCGAGGAGCCGGAGGCGGAGGAGCCCGCCCCGGCTCCGGACGACGCCTACCTCCGCCTCGCCGCCGACTTCGACAACTACCGCAAGCGCGTCGCGCGCGAGCAGGTCGAGCTGACCCGCCGGGCGAACGAGCGGCTGCTGAACGAGCTGCTGCCGGTGCTCGACGACCTGGAGCGCGCGCTCGAGGCGGCCGCGGAGCCCAATCACGATCAGGTTTGGGAGGCGAAGCTCGAGGAGGGCGTCCAGCTCGTCCACCGCTCGCTCGCGTCGCTGCTCGAACGCCACGGGCTGAAGGAGATCGAGACCGAGGGGCCGTTCGACCCGCACGTCCACGAGGCGCTGCTCGCGCAGCCGGGCGAGGGGGCCGAGGAGGGCGCGGTGCTGCAGGTGCTGCAGAAGGGCTACCGGCTCGGCGACAAGGTGCTGCGGCCGGCCAGAGTGATCGTGGCCGAGTGATCGTCGCGGAGTAGCGCATGGCGACCCTCTACGAGACCCTCGGGGTTCCCAAGAACGCGTCGGCCGACGAGATCAAGAAGGCCTACCGCAAGCTCGCCCGCGAGCACCATCCCGACGCGAGCGGGGGCGACGAGGCACGCTTCAAGGAGATCCAGGGCGCCTACGACGTGCTCTCCGACCCCGAGAAGCGGCAGCAGTACGACGCCTTCGGGACGGCGAACGGGAGCGGTGGCGGCCAGGCGGGCCCCCAATTCGCCGACTTCGACCTCTCCGACCTCTTCGGCGGCATCTTCGGCGGCGCCGCGCGGCAGCGGGGGCCGGTGCCCGAGCGCGGCGCGGACGTCGAGGCGCACACGACGCTCTCGTTCGAGGACGCGCTCCAGGGTGCCGAGGTGCGCGTGCCGGTCGAGCTCGAGACCGCCTGCCGCAGCTGCGGCGGCACCGGCGCCGAGCCGGGGACGGCGCCGACGGTGTGCCCCCAGTGCGCCGGCCGCGGCGTCACCTCCGACTCGCACGGCCTCTTTGCGCTCTCGCATCCGTGCCCGCGCTGCCGGGGCAACGGCACCGTCGTCGAGCACCCCTGCAAGACGTGCCGCGGCTCGGGCCACGAGCGGACGACGAAGACCTTCAACGTCAAGATCCGGCCCGGGATCAAGGACCGCGCCCGGATCCGGGTCGCGGGCAAGGGCGAGGCGGGACGCAACGGCGGCCCGTCCGGCGACCTCTTCGTCGTGGTCCACGTGCAGCCGTCGCAGGTCTATACGCGCCGCGGCGACGACCTGATCGTCGACGTCCCGGTTGCGTATGCCGACGCGGCGCTCGGCGCCTCGATCGACGTTCCGACCCCCGACGGCCCGATCTCGCTCAAGGTTCCCGCCGGCTCGCAGCCCGGGAAGCTGCTCAAGGTCAAGGGCCGCGGCGCCCCGAAGCCGAGCGGCGGCAAGGGCGACCTCCTCGCGCGGCTGAAGCTCACCGTGCCCGAGAAGATCTCGAAGCAGGAGCGCAAGCTGCTCGAGGAGCTGCGGAAGGTGAGCGGCTGATGGATACGCACCCGCGCTACTCGATCTCCGTCGCGGCCGAGCTCGTCGGCATGCACCAGCAGACGCTGCGCATGTACGAGGCGAAGGGCCTCGTCCGCCCGCAGCGGACGCCCGGGGGCACGCGCCGCTACTCCGAGGTCGACCTCGAGCGGCTGCGCGTGATCCAGCGGCTGACCACCCAGCTCGGGCTCAACCTCGCGGGCGTCGAGCACGTGCTGCGGCTCGAGGACGAGCTGCGCAAGCAGCGCGCCCGCGCCGAGCGGCTCGAGCGCGAGCTGCGCGAGGAGATCCGGACCGTCCACCGCTCCTACCGGCGCGAGGTCGTCCTCTACCAGACCGAGCGACACCCGGAGCCTCGACGATGACGGAGCGCTGATGGACTTCAACAAGCTCACGATCAAGAGCCAGGAGGCCGTCGCTGCATCGCAGGAGCTCGCGCGCCGTGCCGGCAACCCCGAGCTCTACCCAGAGCACCTCCTGCTGGCGCTGCTCGACCAGGAACTCGTGCAGCAGCTCGTCCCCGACTCGGCCGCGCTCCGGGCCGAGACGGCGACGAAGCTGCGTGCGAAGCCCGCGATCGAGGGCGCCTCGCAGCAGCCCGCGGCGGGCGCGGCCTTCTCGCGCGTGCTCGACCGCGCCGCCGACGAGGCGCGGAAGCTCGAGGACGACTACGTCTCGACCGAGCACCTCCTGCTCGCCCTCGACGCCGTCCCGCGCGACGAGCTGCTCGCGAAGATCAAGGAGGTGCGAGGCGGCCAGCGCGTGACGAGCCAGGATCCCGAGGGCACCTACCAGGCGCTGTCGAAGTTCGGCCGCGACCTGACCGAGGCCGCCGAGCACGGCAAGCTCGACCCGGTGATCGGCCGCGACGAGGAGATCCGGCGCGTGATCCAGGTGCTCTCGCGCCGCACGAAGAACAACCCCGTTCTGATCGGCGAGCCCGGCGTTGGTAAGACCGCGATCGCCGAGGGGCTCGCGCAGCGAATCGTGGACGGCGACGTCCCGGAGAGCCTCAAGGACAAGCGTGTCTGGTCGCTCGACGTCGGCTCGCTGCTCGCCGGCGCGAAGTATCGCGGCGAGTTCGAGGAGCGGATGAAGGCCGTGCTGGCAGAGATCAAGAACGCCGAGGGCCAGATCGTCCTCTTCATCGACGAGCTGCACACGATCGTCGGCGCGGGCGCCGCCGAGGGCGCCGTCGACGCGGCGCAGCTGCTGAAGCCGATGCTGGCGCGCGGCGAGC
>JANPKC010000136.1:0-12597 GCA_031425855.1 Actinomycetes bacterium
CCCGTGCTCGCTCTGGCTTCCCGCCGCGCAACCGGCGCTCGCGTCCTCGACCGACACGAAGGCGGTCGAGGTGGGCGTGAAGTTCCGCGGACGCTCCCGGCGTCGTCAGCGGCATCCGCTTTTACAAGGGCGCGCTCAACACGGGCCCCCACGTGGGAAGCCTCTGGACGGCCGCGGGGGCGCTGCTCGCCCGCGCGACCTTCACGGCCGAGACCGGGTCGGGCTGGCAGCAGGTCACCTTCGCCAGCCCGGTCTCGATCGCGCGCGACACGACGTACGTCGCGTCCTACTACGCACCCGCCGGCCGCTACTCGCTCGACCTCGGCTACTTCGGCGCCGGCTTCGCGAACCCGCCCCTGCGCGCGCTTCGCGACGGCGCCCAGGGTGGCAACGGCGTCTTCCGCTACGGCACCGCGCCGACGTTCCCGACCCAGACGAACGGGGCCAGCAACTACTGGGTCGACGTGGTCTACAGCCCACAGACGAGCCTCGCGCTCACAGCAGGAACGGCGCTGCAGGCGGACGGCGCGACGCCGGTCGCATCCGACAGCGGCGGGTTCCTGGCGCTCGATCTCGGCAGGGTGCTCTCGCCCCGCTCGTTCGCCGATGCCGCGCGCGTGACGAATCTCGGCGACTCGTCGGCGACGATCACGCTGCGGAACGTCGAGGTCCCGCAGGTGGGCGGCGCGACGTTCACGTCGACTGGCACCCCGACGGCCGTGCTCGCGCCCGGTGCGACCGAGTCGATCACGTTGACGACGTCGGCGCTCGTCGCGGGCCGTGGACAGGGCTCGCTGCTCGTGGACGACGGATCCGAGACTCCCGCGCCGCTTCCGATCGTGCTCGCGCAGGCTCCCGATGCCCCGACCGGGCTCGCCGCCACCCCGATGGCGGCAGGCGCTGTCGCGCTGAGCTGGTCGCCGTCGCAGACGTCATCCGGGCTGGGTGGGTATCACGTGTATAGGTCCGCAAGCGGCGCCCCCGCCGAGCGGATGACGTCGGGTGCGGTGGAGGGCTTGTCGTACACGGATACGGCCACCGCGGACGCGACCAGCTACCGCTACTCCGTTCGCGCCGTCAGCTCGGACGAGCTCGCGCTCGAGGGCCTCGAGTCGAGCTCTGCCGATGCAACCGCCGATGCCGCCCCGCCTGCCGCGCCCGCTTCGGTGTCGCTCGTGGGCGGTGGCTTCGTCAACGCTGCGAACGCGTCGGGTGCTTCGGTCAGCGTCACGCTGCCGGCCACGACCCTCGCGGCGGACTCGCTCGTCGTCTCGCTCGCCGGTGGCGGCACTGCCGTCACGCGGACGATCCCGGCGCCGGAAGGCGGCGGCCCCGTCGTCGTCTCGGGCTTCGACGCAAGCGCGATCCCGGACGGGCCGGTCTCGCTCGACGCCACCCTCGCCGACGCCGTCGGGAACGTCTCGGTCGCGGCGACCGCGGCGATCGCGAAGGACACCGTCGCGCCGGCATTCGCGTCCGCCGTCGCGCTCGCGAACGGCCAGGGAGCGGGCGGCGCCTACATCAACGCGGCCGTCGCGTCGAGCGTCGCCGTCTCGCTCGAGCTCCCGCCAGGGACGACGGCGTCCGACGCGGTCGCGATCTCGCTCCGAAACGGCGCAGCGTCGGTCGGCAAGACCGTTGCGGCGCCGGCCGGAGGGGGGCCGCTGACGGTCTCGGGGATCGACGCCACGTCGCTCGACGACGGCACGATCGCCATCTCGGCCGTCGTCAGGGACGAGGCCGGCAACGCCTCCGACGCCGCTCTCGGATCCGCTCCGAAGTCGACGACCCTTCCGGCCACGCCGACGGGCGTCTCGCTCGCGAACGGCGGCGGCGCCGGCAACGCGTACGTCAACTCGCAGGTCGCCGGAAGCGTCTCCGTCTCGGTCGCGGTGCCAGCCTCGCCGCTCGCGGACGTGCTCGCCGTGACGATCTCGAACGGCACCGCGTCGGTCGCGAAGACCGTGGCCGCCCCGGCCTCGGGAGGAACCGTGAGCGTGACCGGCATCGACGCCCGCTCGCTGCCCGACGGCAGCCTCACGATCCGCGCGACCCTGCGGGACACGGCGGGCAACACGTCCGGCGCCGGCTCGGTTACGGCTCCGAAGGACACGAATGCCCCCGCGCAGCCCACCGCCGCCGCGCTGGCGAACGGCGGCGGCACCGGCAACGCGTACATCAACGCGGCGGTCGCGCCGAGCGTCAACGTCAACGTCACGGTCGGCTCGAGCTCGCTCTTGTCCGACACGGTGACGGTGACCCTCTCCGGCGGCTCCACGTCGGTCTCGAAGACGACGGCCGCGACAGCGGGGGCCGGAACGGTCGGCGTGACTGCGATCGCGGGGACGACGCTGCCGAACGGGACCGTGACGATGGCGGCGACGGCAAGGGATCTCGCCGGCAACACCTCGCCGAGCCGGACCGGCACGGTCACGAAGGACACGGTCGCGCCAGCGCAGCCCACCGCGGTGGCGCTCGCGAACGGCGGCGGCACCGGCAACGCCTACATCAACGGAACCGTGGCGCCGAGCGTCAACGTGAACGTCTCCGTGGGCTCCACAGCGCTCGCGGCCGACACGATCACCGTGACGCTCACCGGCGGGACGACGACCGTCTCGAAGGCCGTCGTCGGGCGGGCGGGCGCGGGCACCGTGGCCGTGACCGCGATCAACGCGACGACGCTTCCGAACGGCTCGGTGACGATCGGCGCGACCGCGCACGACGTCGCAGGCAACGGCTCCACGGTGCGCACCGCAACCGTCACCAAGGACACGGTCGCTCCGGGCCAGCCGACCGCGGTGGCGCTCGCGAACGGCGGCGGGACCGGCAATGCGTACATCAACGCTGCGAACGCGAGCAGCGTCAACGTCAACGTCACCGTCCCGTCGTCGGCGGTCACGACGAACTCGATCGTCGTCACGCTGACGAGCGGCTCGACGTCGGCGTCGAAGACGGTCGCCTCGCGCTCCGGCGCCGGAACCGTCGCGGTGACTGCGATCAACGCCTCGGCGCTCGCGAACGGGACGGTCACGATCGCCGCCGTCGCGCGGGACGTCGCGGGCAACAACTCGGCGGCGCGCACGACCACGGTCACGAAGGACACTCTCGCGCCGGGTCAGCCGACTGCGACCTACATCGACCGGGCGTTCATCGCCGACCAGATCACGGGCACCGCGGCAGCCGGCTCGACCGTTCGGGCGACGCGCACCGCCCCCTCCGCGGCCGGCCCGTACACCACGACCGCGTCGTCCACGGGCGGTTACACGGTGACGGTCGCCCTGAACGCCTTCGTCACCGTCACGTACAACATCACGGCCACCGACGCCGCCGGGAACACCGGGCCCGCCCGCACGATCAGCTTCGCGACGCGCCGCTAGCAGCCGGCCGAGGCCTGGCAGGTGCGGAGCGTCTCGACGCGGGGCGTGCCGCCGCTCCAGCTGAGTCGAAGCCGGATCGACGCGTCGTTGTTCGTGTAGTCGATCTCCTCCAGCCGCTGCTCCGGGTTCGCCCGGTGCACCAGCACGTAGACGCCCGCCGGCACGCCCCGCAGCTCCAGGTTCTGCCCGTGGAAGTGGGCGGGGTACAGATCCGTGAAGCCGATCGACGTGCCCTGCTCGACGGAGAGCGCACGCGGGTTGGACGCGGCGCAGTTGCCGTAGAAGCTCCCTCCCGTGAAGGCGGCGACGCGCCGCGCGGCGAGCCCGTAGTGGTCGGCCAGGCAGAAGCCGCTCTTGCGGTCGCGGACGACGAGGGCGCCGTCGAGAGTGCGGAGCTCGTAGCGCTGGAAGCCGAGGAGATGCCAGTGCGTGTGCGTCGGGGACGGCGTGTAGCGGAGGCGGCCGGCGTCGGGGTACGCGCGCACCGACCGGTCGGACATCCGCACGAGCTGCGTCGCGCGCATCGGCCGCGACGCCACGGCCCGGCTGCCGCGGACCCAGATCGGCCCCTCGCCGACGTTGTCCGTCGCGGAGGCGAAGCCGAGCTTCGTGCCGAGGATCGTCAGCCGGAACGGTGCCCGCTGGTCGAGGTCGGGGAGGAGCTCGCGCGGGCCGACCGACTGCGTGCCGGCGTCGCTCGTCTTCTCGGGGAACGGTTCGCCGGGCTCGAGGAGGCGGAACACGACCCTGCCCGCGCGGGTGAAGGAGGGGGCGACCTGCTCGGCCGGGCCGGTCGCCTCGAGCGTGGGCAGGCCGCCGGCGAGCGCGACCGTCCAGATGTCGAAGCTGCCGCCCGCGAGCGGGCTCGCGGCGAAGGCGAGACGGAGGCCGTCGCCGCTCCAGGCCGGCGTCGAGACGACCCGGTCGCCTCGCGTCAGCCGCTGCAGCCCGCCGCCGTCCCGGCGGACCACGTACAGGCTGGACGAGCGCTTGCCCGCGTCCTGGCGGACGAAGGCGATCCGCCTCCGGTCCGGCGACCAGTCGGGATCGCTGTCGGCGCCGCCGCTCGTCACCTGCCGCTCGCCGACGTAGAGATCGCCGTCGCGCACGGAGACGACCGCGCGCGAGAGCCCGCGCGC
This sequence comes from Actinomycetes bacterium, assembly GCA_031425855.1. Taxonomy (GTDB): domain Bacteria; phylum Actinomycetota; class Thermoleophilia; order Gaiellales; family Gaiellaceae; genus Gaiellasilicea. The sequence goes on from JANPKC010000136.1 coordinate 4,517, forward strand.
CGCTTCGGCCTCGGCGTTCCAGACGACGGCGGCGAGCAGCGGCAGCGGTGAGAGTGCGACCGCGGTCAGGAGGAGTCGAGCTCGGCGCGCCATGCCGCCGTATGCTGCCCGACGCGGGCGGACGGCATCGCGGTTCCCCCGCCCAGCTCGGCTGCGGCCTCTGCGAGTGTCGCGACCGGCCCGACGCAGACGTCCTCGTCGTCGAAGAGCGCGAGCCACTCCGCGAGCGGCCGGGACGAGAAGACCGCGGCGAGCTCCGCCGCCAGCTCTTCCTGCCCGTCGGCGACGAGATGGTGCTCGGCCAGCTCCGGCCGCCCGATCAGCTCGCAGAGGCGCACGAAGAACTTCGGCTCGAGCGCGGCCACCGTCAGCCGGCGCTCGTCGGCCGTCGCATAGATCCGGTAGCAGGCGAGCCCGCCGGTGAGGAACCGTGGTAGCGGGTCGCCGCCGAGCCGGTGGGAGACGAGCGCGTGCGCGCCGTGCGTCATCGAGACCGTCAGGCGCGATCCCCGGCCCGTCCGCTCGCGTTCGAGCAGCGCCGCCAGGATCTGGGCGACCGCGCCGAGTGCGCCGGCGGCCAGGTCAGCCGGCTGCAGCGGCGGCAACGACGGGGCGGTGTCCTCGAGCACGCCGGCCCAGCCGAGGTAGTTGAGGTCGTGGCCGGCCCGCGCCGCGTGTGGCCCCTCGGTGCCGAAGCCGGTGATCGAGCAGTAGACGGCGCTCGCGGGCGCGTCGTCGGGCCCGACCCCGAGCCGTGCCGCCACGCCCGGCCTGAACCCCTCCAGGATGACGTCGGCGCGGCCGAGCAGCGCCTGCGCGAGCTCCGGCTCCGCTTTCAGGTCGCAGGCGACCGACTCCTTGCCCGCGTTCAGCGCCTCGTCCCAGGCGGGGGCGACGTGCCGCATCGGGTCGCCCTCGGGCGGCTCCACGCGAACGATCCTCGCGCCGAGCCGCTGCAGCTCCCGCGACGCGAACGCGCCCGGGAGGTACCGGGTCAGGTCGACGACCAGCAATCCGGCCAGTGGCTCCACCGCCGCGGAACGTACTACAGTCAGTGCGCGTTGACTGACCGTTCAACTCCATCGCCCGCCACCGGACAGGACAAGCGCCGCGTCATCCTCGACGCGGCGGTGCGCGTCTTCGCGGCCCGCGGCTACCACACCTCACGCGTCGGCGACATCGCCGAGGAAGCCGGGATCGCCCACGGCCTCCTCTACCACTACTTCTCCTCCAAGGAGGAGGTCCTCGAGACCGTCTTCCGCGAGAACTGGAGCGATCTGCTCGAGGCCTTCGCCCGCATCGAGGCGTCGGACGAGCCGCCGCTCGAGCAGCTGGCCGCGATCGCGAAGACGCTGCTGCGGGCGTGGCGCGACCGGCCGGAGCTCGTGTCGGTGATGGTGCGCGAGGTCGCGCGCAGCCCGCAGCTCCAGAGTCAGGTCGACGAGATCGGCGCCGGCTTCCTGGCGATCCAGCGCGTGATCGAGCGCGGCCAGGCCGACGGCTCCTTTCGGGGTGACGTCGATCCGCGGCTCGCGAGCTGGATCTTCTACGGCGGGCTGGAGGAGATCCTGACCGGCTGGGTGCTCGGGCAGCTGCCGGACGGCGACGAGGAGGTGGCGCGTGCCGAGCGAACCGTCATCGCCCTCGTCTGCGGTGGGCTCACCCGGGAGGGAGCACCCGCTCCGGCCTGAGCCAGGGTTCGGCCGCGTCGTCTGGACGCTCGGCCTCGGAGCCTTCGGGCTCGCCTTCTCGCTGACGACGACGGCGGCCTACCTGCCGCCGCTGCTCGGCCAGTTCACGACCTCGGCGACGCTGATCGCGCTCGTGCTCGCCGCCGAGGGGCTGTTCGCGATCACCCTGCCGCTGATCATCGGCCCGTGGAGCGACTCGTTCCACACGCCGCTCGGGCGGCGGCGGCCGTTCATGCTCGTCGCGCTCGGCCCGATCGGCTTCTGCCTGGCGCTGATGGCGTTCATGCCGAGCCTCTGGACGACCGCGTTGCTCGTCTTCGCGTTCTTCTTCGCGTACTACGTCTACGAGCCGCCCTACCGCGGCCTCTACCCCGACCTGCTGCCGGAGCGGATCTACGGTCGCGCCCAGAGCGCCCAGCACCTGATGCGCGGCCTCGCGCTCGGCACGGCGCTGATCGGCGGGGGCGCGCTCTTCCACGTCTGGGAGGCGTTCCCGTTCCTCGTCGCCGCGGTCGTGGTCGTGGCGGCGTGCGCGGCGCCCGTGCTGTTCGTGCGCGAGGACGGCGGCCACGGCCGCGTCTTCGAAGGCGTTCGCGCGTACCTGCGGCACAGCTGGACGGTCTTCCGGCGTGATCCGGACGTCCGCCGGTTCCTGATCGCGAACACGGCGTGGGAGGGTGCGTTCGCCGGCGCGCGCACGTTCGTCGTCCTCTACCTCACCGTCGGGCTCGGCCAGCCGCTGGGCACGACGACGGCGGTGCTGGCCGCCGTGGCCGCCGGCTACATCGTCGCGGCAGCCGGCTCGGGGTTCCTCGGCGACCGGCTCGGGCTCAGCCGCGTGATCGCCTTCGCGTCGACCGTCTACGGCGTTGGCCTGCTGCTCGGCGGCTTCGGCAACGAGTGGCAGACGTGGTACCTGCTCGTGATCTTCCTCGTCTCGATCGCGGGGGGGACGGTGATGACGCTCGCGTGGGGGCTGCTCTTCAAGCTGATGCCGCCGGCCGACCGAGGTGCGATCTCCGGGCTCGCGACGACGACGAAGGGGATCGGGCTGCTCACCGGCCCGCTGCTCGCCGGCGCCGCGATCGACCTCCTCTCCGGCCACCTCGGCGACACGCGCGGCTACCAGGCGCTCTGGCCGATCCTCGGCGTGCCCGTCCTGCTGGCGATCCCGCTCGTCGTCCGGCTCTCAGCGGCAGAGCGGAACGCCGGGGCGGGAGAGCCCGAAAGCCCAGAGCCGATCACCTAGGACGTAGAACGCGGTCGTCGCGCTCCGCCCGGTCAGCGCCAGGACGGAGTACCCGGCGCACTCGGTTCGCTTCAGCGGCCCGTAGATGCCGGTGATCCGCGAGGCAGCGTCGTCCAGCTCGAGCCCCTTCGGCGTCCGCCAGCCGAGCGGCTGGTAGATCGTGAAGAGTGCGACCGCTCGCCCGGCCCGCCATTCGACGCCGGCGCCGCGCGGCTGGAACGCGTAGTAGTTGAAATACCACGTCTCGCGAGCGCAACCGCGGCAGACGCCGTACGCGCGGCCCCACGACCGCTCGACCTCCGCCTTCGTCGCCCCGAGCTCGATCCCGCCGAGGCTGCGGCCGGGGACGAGCACGCCCGCGCCCGGCGGTGCGGCGGCGGCCGAAACGGTCAGCGCGAGCGCGATGCCGACGACTGATGCGATGGCAGCGGCGAGGCGCACGCGGGCAGCATAGGCCCCTGAGAAACGCAGCGACCCCGCTTGCGGACGGGGTCGTGCTGCGGGGGATTCGGCACTGCCTCTGCGGCGGCGGCAGCACGCGGTGTACCTGGGAGAGTGTGCGCGGAGCCGCCTCGAACGGCTATCCCCGATCCGGCGTCGCGGCGCTCCCCAAATCAGCGTTCCCCGGAACGGCGTGGCTAGCGGAACGCGTTCTCGCCCGTCAGCGCGTTGCCGACGACGAGCGTGTGCACCTCGTGCGTGCCCTCGTAGGTGAGGACGGACTCGAGGTTGTTCACGTGGCGGATCACCGGGTACTCGAGCGTGACGCCGTTGGCGCCCAGGATCGTCCGGGCCTGGCGTGCGACTTCGATCGCCCCGCGGACGTTGCCCATCTTCCCGAGGCTGACGTGCTCCTGGCGGAGCGTCCCGTCGTCCTTCATCCGGCCGATGTGCAGGGCGACGAGGAGGCCGCGGTTCAGCTCGAGCGCCATCTCGGCGAGCTTCTGCTGGGTCAACTGGTAGCCGGCGATCGGCTTGTCGAAGACGATTCGCTCCTTGGCGTAGTCGAGCGCGGCCTCGAAGCAGGCGCGGCCGGCGCCGACGGCGCCCCAGACGATCCCGTAGCGCGCCTCGTTCAGGCACGAGAGCGGGCCGCGCAGCGTGTCGACGTCCGGGAAGCGGGCCTCCTCCGGCACGCGGACGTCCTGGAGCACGAGCTCCGAGGTCACGGATGCGCGCAGCGAGAGCTTCTTGTGGATCTCGGGAGCGGTGAAGCCGGGGGTGCCCTTCTCGACGAGGAACCCGTTGATCTTGCCGTCGTCGGTCCTGGCCCAGACGGTCGCGACGTCGGCGATCGTCCCGTTCGTGATCCACATCTTGGCGCCGTTGAGGATCCAGTCGGAGCCGTCGCGGCGCGCAGTCGTCCGCATCGAGCCCGGGTCCGAGCCCGCGTCCGGCTCGGTCAGCCCGAAGCAGCCGATCGCCTCGCCGCTGTGCATCGGGGGCAGCCAGCGCTGCTTCTGCTCCTCCGAGCCCCACTTCCAGATCGAGAACATCGCCAGCGAGCCCTGCACGGACACGGCGCTGCGAACGCCGGAGTCGCCGGCTTCCAGCTCGAGGCACGTGAGCCCGTACGCGACGGCGGTCGCGCCCGGAAGCCCGTAGCCGTCGAGGTGCATGCCGAAGAGTCCGAGCTTGCCGAGCTCCGCCATCAGCTCGCGCGGCAGGATTCCCTGCTCGAACCAGTCGCCGACGTCGGGGAGCACGTGCTCGCGGACGAAGGCGCGCACGGTGTCCCGGATCGCGCGCTCCTCGTCGTCGAGGAGAGCGTCGATCGCGAGGAAGTCGAGCGGCTCGAGCGCGGTCGTCTTCTCGGTCACGGCCATCGGCGCAAGGGTACCGTGGCCGCGTGGTTGCGACCATCTCGACCGCGCTGGCGCTGCTCGTGACGGGGTCCGTCGAGGCGGAGGTCGCGGCGATGACGCCGCGCGAGAAGGCGGAGGCGGTCGTCGTGGCCGGCCTGCCCGCGGGCGAGGGCTTCGGCGGCGTGCTCGTCCGTCAGTGGAACACGGACGCGCGCAGGCCACGTGGCGCGCTCGTCTTCGCCGACCAGGAGGGCGGGGCGGTGAAGGCGTTCCGTTCGCTGCCGCCGTGGCGTGCCGCCTCGCAGTACCGGTCGATGGCCGACGCCGCCGCCGAGGGGACGGAGACGAGGGCTTCGCTCCGCCGCGCGGGCGTCCACGCCACGTTCGCGCCCGTGCTCGACCTGCCCGACGGCCCGCTCGGCTCGCGTCACTTCGCGCGGCCGGAGTTCGGCGTCGCGTTCGCCCGCGGGCTGGGCAGCGCCGCGTGCGTCAAGCACTTCCCCGGCCTCGGCTCGACGCCGGAGTCGACCGACGTCGCCCGTGTCTACGGCGTCCTCCGCAGCGAGGATCTGGCGCCGTTTCGCGCCGCGATTCGCGCAGGCGTCCCCTGTGTGATGGTCGGCCACGCGATCTACCCGCGGCTCGGGCCGCGGCGGGCGTCGTTCGAGCCGAGGACGTACGAGTTGCTGCGCCGGCTCGGCTTCCGCGGCATCGCGATCACGGACTCGCTCGGCGTCCTCGGCAGCCCCTACGCGCCGTTCTGGGCGCGCCTGGCCCTGCGGGCGGGCGCCGACCTCGTGCTGACGACGAGCGCGCGCGACGCGCGGCGGATGGTCGACGCGCTCGTTCCGCTCGCCCGCGCCGGCGAGCTGGACGCGAAGCTCGCGCGGATCAGCCGCTACCGGCGGGCGGTGGGGGCACCGTCACCGTGACCGTCGCCTGCACGACCTTGCCGTTCGCGCCCACCGCCCGGGCGGTCAGGCGATGCGGGCCGGGCGGCTCGGCGTCGGCGTTCCAGCCGAGCGTGTAGGGCGCGGCGACGTCGCTGCCGCGGACGACGCCGTCGACGAGGAACTCGACGCGCTGCGGGCGGCCGCGGACGTCGACGCGCCAGAGCACGAGGCCGCGTGCCTCGTGGCCGTCCTCGACGCTCTGCCCCACGATCGCGAGCGGCACGGGCTTCGGCCGCGGCGTCGGCCTCGGCTTCGGCGGCGCCTGCACGACGAGCGGGATCCGCCGTGTGGCGGTGCGACCGTCGATCGAGGTCGCCCTCACCTCCAGCACGTGCCTACCGGGCTTCGCCCGCTTCGTGCTCCACGAGAAGAGGAAGGGAGGTCTCCGGTCGACCGCGCGTTGCCTGCCGTCGACGAAGAACGCCATCGACGCCGCCTTCTGGCCCCAGGGGCGCACGCGCAGCCGGATCGTGCTCGGCGCGAGCATCCACGGCCGCGCACCCGCGCTCGTGAGCGCGAAGGTCTTGTTGTCGACGAGGACGCGAGCCCCCTCGACGTCGTAGCGGCCGGGGCCGGCGATCCCGTGCACCTGCAGCTTGTAGCCGCGGTTCGAGAGCCTCGCCGTGTTGAGCGGATACGCGAACGGGCGGCGGCGGTCGACATGGACGACACGGCCGTCGACGAGGAACTCGACCCGGCCGATGTCCGGGGAGGCCTTGGCGCGCCACGGGACGATGCCGCGCAGCGGGCCTTCGGGCAGGACCGGCTTCACGCTCAGGCGCACGACGCCGGCGTAGCTGCGCACCAGGCGGAGGTAGCGAGCCCAGTTCCAGCGGGGGCCCGGGTCGGTGTGGTGCGACGAGCCGCCACGGCCGCCGCGGCCATCCGGCACGTCGCGGTGGCCGATCAGGTGCCTGCGGTCGATCGGCATCAGGGCCCGCCGCGCGATCCACGCCGCGAGGCGGGCGGACGCGCGGTACTGCGCGTCGGTGAATCCATTCGGCCCGTACGTGAAGCCCTCGTGCTCGATCCCGATCGACTGCTCATTCGTGCCCCAGTGGCCGGCGTGCCACGCGATGTCGGAGAGGTGGACGAGCTGGACGATCCTGCCGCCGCGGGAGACGACGTAGTGCGAGGACGCGTGCGCGCGGGGGCTCTTCAGCCAGCGCACCGACCCCCAGAAGCTGCCCTCCGTGACATGGACGACGATCTGCTCGAGCGACTGAGGGCTGCGGTGAGCCTTGGTGAAGTTCCCCTCGCCCTTCAGCCAGACGACCGGCGGGCGGGCGCCCGCCGCCGCGTCCGCAACCGGGACGACGACAACCGCGACCGCGACCAGCGCGGCCAGTGCGAGCACCCTCCGCTGAGCCATCGCTGACCAGGGTAGCCCGGCGCGGGCCGGGGTTGACGACGTCTTTACATTGCTCCTACACTGTTGACTGACTAGTCAATCGATGCGGGAGCAGTGACAGCGATGGCCACGATCGAGCACGGAGTCGGCTCGGGCGTCTCGTTCGCCCTGACCGAGGAGCAACGGGGCCTGCGGGAGCTCGCGCGGGAGTTCGCCGACAAGGAGATCCGCCCGAAGGCGGCCGAGTACGACGAGCACCAGACGCATCCGGCCGACGTGGTCGCGAAGGCGCACGAGCTCGGCCTGATGAACTTGCACGTCCCCGAGCGCTTCGGCGGCCTCGGGCTCTCGGCGTTCGACGGGATGCTCGTGGGCGAGGAGCTGAACTGGGGCTGCTCCGGGATCGGCACCTCGATCGGCGCCAACGGCCTCGGCTCCGGCCCTGTGATCATCGCCGGCACCGAGGAGCAGCAGGCGACGTGGCTGCCGCCGCTCCTGGAGGAGCCGATCCTCTGCTCGTTCGGGCTCTCGGAGCCCGAGGCCGGATCGGACGTCGTCAAGCTGAAGACGACGGCCGAGCGCCGCGGCGACGAGTACGTCCTCAACGGCTCGAAGACGTTCATCACCAACGCCGGCCACGCTGCGTGGACGGTGATCTTCGCGAAGACCGACCCCGCCAAGGGGCACAAGGGGATCTCGGCCTTCATCGTCCCGATGGACGCGCCCGGAGTGCAGCTGGAGAAGCACCTCGACAAGATGGGGCAGCGGGCGACCGACACCTCCGCGTTCGCGCTCACCGACGTCGTCGTCCCGGCCGCGAACCGGATCGGCGAGGAGGGCGAGGGCTTCAAGATCGCGATGCAGACGCTCGACTTCACGCGTCCCGGCACCGCCGCCGGCGCCGTCGGCGTCGCGCAGGCCGCCTACGAGCACGCGGTGGAGTACGCGAAGCAGCGCGTCACCTTCGACGTCCCGATCGCGATGCACCAGGGCGTCAGCTTCATGATCGCCGACATGGCGACCGAGATCGCC
>JANPKC010000137.1:0-14565 GCA_031425855.1 Actinomycetes bacterium
GATGATCAGCAGCATCAGCGCCGGATAGGCGGAGCCGAGGCGGCGGAGCCAGCGCTGCGAGGCGAGCCGCGCGAGCGCGACGCCGACGATCAGCGCGTAGCCGAAGTGAAGGCTCGGGACGGCGGCGATCGGGTTGTAGAAGCTGCCGAGCAGGTCGGAGCTGAGGTCGAGGCCCGTGTTCTTGGTGACGGTGTCCGCGAAGCCCAGGTTCGCCAGGCGCGGCGGGGCGGCCGGGTAGAGGACGTAGCCGGCGAGCGCCAGCGCCGTCGAGACGATCAGCGTCGAGCGCAGGAACGGAAACGCATGCGGGCGCCGACGGTGAACCCAGACGAGGACGGCGGCGGTGCCCGCGAAGTGGAGGAGGACGTAGAGGAAGCCGAGCAGCGCAGGGACGCCGGCGACCGAGCTGACCAGCTCCTGCACGTCGGGCTCGACGAACAGATTGAGGCGGCGCTCGAGCGCGACGATGTCGGCCGTATGCGCGCGGGCAGCCGCCCAGTCCTCGCCGCCGAAGCCGCGGACGAGCTCGTAGGCGCCGTAGAGGACGGCCAGCGCTGCGAGCTCGATCCGGCCGGGGTAGGGCCGGCCGGCCAGTCTGCGGATGCGATCGAAGGACATGGCCGCAGCCTCCCACCCGGGAAAAGGCGGAACCATGCGGTGTGCCAGCCTCTGTCGGTGCGGTTTCCCGTACCTCGCCGGGGCGCTAGCCGCGAAGCAGGGCCAGCACGGCGAGCACCCGGCGGTGATCCTCGGCCGTGGCGGTCAGCCGCAGCTTCACGAAGATGCTCGTGACGTGCTTCTCGACCGCGCGCAGCGTCACGAACAACCGCTCGGCGATCGCCTGGTTCGAGCGCCCCTCGGCCATCAGCTCCAGCACTTCGCGCTCGCGCGGAGAGAGGTCGGCGAGCGGGTCCTCGCGCCGGTGCCGGCCGACGAGCTGGCTGACGACCGCCGGGTCGAGCGCCGAGCCGCCCTCGGAGACCCGCCGCACGGCTGCGGCGAACTCGTCGATGTCGGCGACGCGGTCCTTGAGCAGGTAACCGACGCTCTCCGCGCTCTCGGCGAGGAGCTCCATCGCGTACCCGGGCTCGACGTACTGCGAGAGCACGAGCACGCCGGTGCCGGGGTGACGGTCGCGGATCTCCTTCGCGGCGACGAGGCCCTCGTCGGTCTGGGTCGGCGGCATCCGGATGTCCACGACCGCGACGTCGGGCTTGTGCATCGCGACGTGGCGCAGGAGGTCCTCGGCGTTGCCGGACTGCGCGACGACGTCGAACCCTGCCTCGTCGAGCAGCCGCGCGATGCCCTCGCGGAGGAGGACGGAGTCGTCGGCGAGGACGACGCGAACGGGCGTCGCGCCCGGACGCGCGCGGAGAGAGGGAAAGTCGCCGCCCAGGCCGGGCTCGTCGAGCTGGAAGATGCGCTCCGGCTCCGGCAGCTCCGGGAGCGACCAGAGGCCGAGGTCGCGGAGCTCGCGACCGGGTGTCAGCACGGTCGCGGCGGCCTCCGAGGCGACGATCTGGCCCCCGTGGCCGGCGTTCGCGATCCGGAATGCGCGGTGGACGTCGACGCCGACGTAGCCGTCCTCGGCGAGTGCCGCGGTGCCCGTGTGAAGGCCGATCCGGACGCGGACCGGGGCGGGCCACGTGTGGCCAGCGATCCGGCGCTGCGCGTCGACCGCGGCGTCGGCCGCCGGTGCCGCGTCGGCGAAGGCGGCGAAGAGCTCGTCGCCGCGCGAGTCGACCTCGTGGCCCTCCGCGGCGGAGACCGCCTCGCGCAGCAGCCGTCGCAGGTCGGACAGGACCGGTTGCCACCGGTCGCCCAGCTCGCGCGCGAGCCGCGTCGAGCCCTCGACGTCGGCGAAGAAAAAGGTGACGGTTCCGGTCGGGAGCGCGCTCACCCGATGGAGTGTAGGAGCGGGGAGCGCGCCGGAGAAGAACGATCTACGCGGCGACGTCGAGCAACTCGGGGCTGCGCCGCGCGGCGTAGGCGAACGGGTGGTAGAAGGCGTCGAGGGCGCGGGAGCGCTCGACCGAGAGCTCGAAGGACGAGTCGCTGGCGAGATGGAGCACCTCGACGGCGACGGTGTCGTCCTCGGGCGACCACCAGAGGACGACGTCGATTCCGTCGCCGCGGCGGTGGGCCAGATCGATTCTGTGATCGGCGAACATGACTTCCTCCTTGGTTGCGTTCATGGCGCAACACTCCCACGGGGCCGAGTCTGCGCAAATGCGGCCGACAGGCGTTTGCAGGTGCGGGCAGCCCTACCCGGCTCGCCGGGATCCCCGCGCGGCGACTAACCCGGTGGATCGGGATCGAGCGGGATCTCCGCCACGATCCGGGTGCCGCCCGCCCGCGGGCTGTCGACCTCGAGCGTCCCCTCGAGCGCGGCGACGCGATCGGCCAGGCCCCGCAGGCCCGAGCCGGCAGTCGGGTCGGCGCCACCGACGCCGTCGTCGGACACCTCGACCCTCGTGCTCGTCTCGCCGGCGGAGACGCGCACGGTGACGACCGTGGCGCGGGCGTACTTGATCACGTTCGCGAGCGCCTCGGCGACCACGTAGTACGCCGCGGCCTCGACCGCCTGCGGCAGCTCGATCTCGGGGGTGTGGATCTCGACGGGGATCGGCAGCCGCGACGCGAGCGCCTCGAGTGCGGCGGCGAGACCGCGGTCGGTGAGGACGGCTGGATGGATGCCCCGTGCGAGCTCGCGCAGCTCGTCGAGCGCGGCGGCGAGCTCCGCACGCGCCGACTCCAGCACCGCATCCGCGCCCGGAGGGTCCGTGGCGACCTTCGCCTGCGCGAGGCGGAGCGAGAGGGAGAGCGCGACGAGCCGCTGCTGGGCGCCGTCGTGGAGGTTCCGCTCCAGGCGGCGCCTCTCCTCGTCGCCCGCCTTGACGATGCGGGCGCGCGACGCGCGCAGCTCCTCCTCCTGGCGTTTCCGGTGGCTGATGTCGGCGAACAGCGCCAGGTGGCTGATCACGGCGTCGGACGCATCGCGAATCGGCGCCGCGGAGATCTCGACGTCGATCAGGCTTCCGTCCTTGCAGAGCCGCTTGCCCTCGACGCCCGTGTACACCTCGCCGGAGCGGACGCGCGTCATCAGCTCCGCGAGCCGCTCGCGCTCGTCGTCCGGGATGTGGCGGAGCGGGCCTCCGACCATCTCCTCCGCAGACCAGCCGAACATCCGCTCGGCCGCGGGGTTCCAGAGCGCGATCCGGTCGTCGAGATCGACCTCGAGCACCGCCACCGGCGACGCCTCGATCGTCGCACGCAGCCGCTCCTCGCTCGAGCGGAGGGCGTGCTCGCGCCGTTCCCGCTCGGTCACGTCGACGCCGCAGACGAGCACGCGCTCGCGTCCGAGGATGTCCACGATCGGCGTCGCCGTCCACTCGACCACCCTGACGGCGCCGGCGCGCGTGATCCAGCGGGAGAGGCGCAGCTGCGGGTCGACGCCGTTGAACGCCGACCCGACGCCGATCGCCGCGTAGTAGCGATCCTCCTCGTGGAAGAGCTCGCCGAAGCTGCGGCCCTCGATCTCCGCGTCCGACCAGCCCATCACCTGGACGAAGGAGTCGTTGACGGCGTCCTCGACGACCCTGGCCGCGTCGTCGACGACGACCAGCAGGCTCGGCGTGATGTCGGCGACCTTGCTGAGGAAGTCGCGCTCGCGGTCGAGCTCGATCTCGTGAAGCTTGCGCTCGGTGACGTCGAGCCCACCGCAGATGATGTTGCGGACGTTGCCGGCCTCGTCGAGCATCGGCGCAGTCGACCACGCGATCACCATCTCCTCGCCGCGCCGGTTGACGAACGCGTTCTCCCAGGTCGCGGGGGGATGCGCGGGGTCACGCTGGAAGCGCTCGCGCACCTCGTCGCGCTCCTCGGGCGAGATGAAGACGTCCCAGAAGTACTCGTAGCGGACGTCCTCGACGTTCTCGAAGCCGCTCGCGAGCTCGCAGGCGGTGTTGTAGTTCGCGATCCGGCCGTCGGGGTCGAGCGACATCAGCAGGGACGGCGCCGTGTTCACGATCGTCTCCAGGAAGACGAACTGGGCGCGCACCTCGGCCTGGAGGCGGTCGTTCTCGAGCCAGAGCGCCGCTGCCGCCGCGACCGCGTCCACGAGCTCGGGCTCGTCGGCGAGCGAGGGATCGTGGAGCAGCGCACCGACCCGCTGCCCGTTGCGGGTGACGTCGTGCAGGACGCGCGGGCCGTCGTCGTCGTTGAACTCGGTGCCGTCGTGCCACACCAGCTTCTTCCGGTCGGGCAGCCAGTAGACGAGGTCGAGCGACGGGTCGCGGAGCGCATGCGCGAGCGCATCGCGGAGCGGGAGGCCGCGACCGAGCTCGACGAGCAGGTCGGCGACGCCGATCCGTGCCAGCCGGCTGCGCAGGACTCCGGCGAGGAACGCGATCGGAACGAGCGCGAAGGTGACGAGGAACACCCACTGCAGCGGCCGGGCCGCGTCGGTCGAGATCGCGTCGACGATCAGCTGGAGCGAGAGCACGAGCATGACGAGCGCGCCGGTCCCGAGCACGGGCCCGAGCGCCCGGCGCAGCGCCCCGCGCGCCCGCAGGAAGCGGGTGACGAGGATGACGAGGAGCGCGACCACGATTGCGAGAGCGATCGTGGTGACGAGGCCGCGGACGACCGTGAAGGCGGCGTCGCTGTCGGTGACGGCGATCGTGCTGCGGCAGCTCGCGCAGTCGGGGAACGGCTGATCCTCGACCAGCAGCAGGGCCGCGCCGCCGACCAGGACGACCGCGTACGCGCTCACCACGAGCCAGGCGTCCCGCCGGCCGGGCAGCCTGCCGGACGGGAAAGCGAGCAGCAGGTGCGCGAACGCCCCGAGCGCGACGCTGTTCACGAGCGCGCCGAAGGTGAAGACCCAGTCGTTGTTCGACTCCGTCAGCGCGCCGAGGAACCAGAGATACGCGACCGCGATCATCAGCGCGCCGGTCCTGTTCTCGGGTCTGCGCCAGAGCGCGATCAGGCCGGACGCGAGGAACGAGACGCCGACCGTCAGGGCGAGCGAGAGGGTGGCGCCCTTGCTGTCCTCGTGGTCGCTCGTGAGGACGAGCGCGCTCGCGACCGCCGAGAGCGCAACACCGATCGCGGCGAGCAGGACGAGTGTGCGGGCTCTCATCCGAGCAGGTCGGCCAGCGCGATCCCGCCCAGCTCTGCCTTCGGGATGAAGCCGCGGGCACCGCTCTGCTCGATCAGCCCGCCGTAGTCGCACGCATCCCGGCTGGAGACGAGGACGACGGCCGGGGGGCCGCCGTTCAGGTCGAGCTCGCGGCAGACGGCGAAGCCGTCCATGTCCGGGAGCTGCACGTCCAGCAGGATCACGTCCGGCGCGAGCGCTCGCGCGGCGGCGATCCCGGAGGCGCCGTCCTCGGCCTCGCCGACGACCTCGAATCCCTCAGCCTCGAGAATCGCGCGCGCGGAGGCGCGGAAGCTGGGGTGGTCGTCGACGATCACCACGGTCTTGGGCATGGGCACATCGTGGCAGACGGAGGCGGCTGTGGAAGTGCGGTAAACCGCACTGTGCTCTCACGCCGGCGCAGGCTCCGCTGCTCGCGCCGAGAGCGCCTGTTTCGCTTTCACTGCGAGCCAGAGCTCCATCCGCTGCGCGGGATCGTCCGGATGGCGGCCGGTCTGCTTGCGCAGCTGGTCCATCCGGTAGCGCAGCGTGTGCCGGTGGACCCCGAGCCGGTCGGCGGCCTCGCTCCAGCGGCAGCCGGAGTCGAGCAGGGCCGCGAGTGACTCGAGCAGCCACGCGTTCCCGGAGGCCGGGCCGAGCACGCGCGCGATGAACGCCTCCAACGCAGCGCCCGGGAGGCTCAGCAGGAGCTCGAGCGCGCCCAGATCCTGGTAGGAGGCGACCGGGCCGGCAACGGCGTCGAGCGCCGCCCGCGCCTCCAGCAGGCTCCGGCCGAGCCCGGCGCCCGAAGCCGGGCGACCGACGCCGACGCGCGTCCCGGGGGCGGCGTCGACGAGCTCCCGCGCGATCGCCAGGGCATCCTCCTCGAGGTCGGTTGCGACCAGGAACGAGGCACGGTCGCGCCGGGAGGCGGAGAGATAGCGGGCGCCGCGCGAGTCCAGCACCGTCGCCGCGACGCTGCGGACCTCGTCGGCCTGGGGTGCCCCGGGAGCGATCGCCAGCAGCGCCGCGTAGCGGCTCTGCGGGTCGAGGCCGAACGCGGCGATCCGGCGCGAGATCTCGCGCTCGTCCAGCCGGTCGTGCTCGAGGTCCTCGAGCAGGTCGCCGGCGAGGCGGAGCTCGGCGGCCGACACGGCACGGCGGCGGGAGAGCTCGAACGCGAGCGCGGACTGCCCGTGGTGCAGCACCAGCCGGTCGTACTCCGAGAGCTCGTCGCGCTGCTTACCGGCCCGCAGCGACCAGGTCTCGCCGTCGGCCACCACCGGCAGCTCCAGCACGTGCTCGCAGCCTTCCAGGCGCGAGCCGTGGCGCTCGCCCACGACTCGCCCCGCCTCGTCGACGAGGGCGAGCGCGCAGCCGACGTGGTCGCCGAGGATCGCCAGCAGCGCCGGGGCCCCCTGTCCCTGGAGCACCGAGTGGGCGAGCCGCTCGTGCACCTCGAGCGCGCGCTCGAGTCGCGCAAGCTGCGCGTTCGCGAGCCGCGAGGAAATCGCCTTCGTGAGCGCGATGAACGGCACCTCGTAGGGGACGGTGACGAGCGGGAAGTCGAGGCGCTCCGCCTCGTCGGCCAGGGCGGCCGGCGGCTCGGCCCACCCGAAGCCGATCCCGAACGCGAGCCCGGCGAGGCCGTGGCCGGCGAGGCGACGCACGTACTCGCGCTGCGGCCGGGAGAGCTCGCCGACGCCGAGCCCCGTGGTGATCAGCAGCTCGCCGCCCTCGAGCCACTGCGTCGGGTCGGGCAGCTCGGAGACGTGGACCCAGCGGATCGGGTTCTCGGCTCCTCCCGCGCCCGCGGCGAGCTCGAGCCCGAGGCCGGGCAGGCTCGCGATGTCGCGGACGGTCAGCATGAGGGGTATGGCACGCAGGTGGCGGTGCCGCTTGGACGCATTGGCCAAGACGCTACTCCTTGCTCGCAGCAAGAAGCAAGCAGTTGCGCGGTACGGGCACGTGCCGCGAGTGCGGGTTTCCGACACCGTGTCGAAGAGCGGTCGGCTGCGCTACGACCGCCGGTCCATTGCGCTCGTCCGCTGCGGCGGGAGAGAATCGCCGCGTGTCTCTCCGGGAGCGCACGGCTGCAGACGTCCTCGAAGCGCGCGAGCGCTACGTCGCGCGCGGGGTCTCGACGCCGCGCCTCGTCGTCACCCGCGCCGAGGGCGCGCAGGTCGAGGCCGCCGACGGGACGCTCTATCTCGACTTTGCCGGCGGGATCGCCTGCCAGAACACCGGCCACGGCTTCGCTCCCGTCGTCGCGGCGATCCACGAGCAGGTCGACCGCTTCCTCCACCAGTGCTTCATGGTCGGGACGTACGAGCCCTACGTCGAGGTCTGCCGCCGGCTCGCCGAGCACTCGCCCTGCCGCGGAGACCGCCAGAAGTCGATCCTCGTCAACAGCGGGGCAGAGGCGGTCGAGAACGCGGTCAAGATCGCCCGCGCGGCGACGGGACGTCCCGCGGTCGTCGTCTTCGAGAACGGCTTTCACGGCCGCACCCTGCTGACGATGGCGATGACGAGCAAGGTGCATCCGTACAAGGCGGGCTTCGGCCCCTTCCCCGGCGAGGTCTATCGCGCCGCGGCTCCGTATCCCTATCGCGGCGTCGACACCGATGCCGCGAT
The DNA here is from genome assembly GCA_031425855.1 of Actinomycetes bacterium. Lineage (GTDB taxonomy): Bacteria > Actinomycetota > Thermoleophilia > Gaiellales > Gaiellaceae > Gaiellasilicea. The sequence continues at coordinate 7,775 of JANPKC010000137.1, forward strand.
CGCGTCGCTCGAGCACCTGTTCAAGAGCGAGGTCGAGGCGGCGACGGTCGCCTGCGTCGTGCTCGAGACGGTCCAGGGCGAGGGCGGCTTCATCCCGATGCCCCGGGACTACCTCGAGCGGCTGCGCGAGGTCTGCGACCGGGAGGGGATCCTCTTCGTCGCCGACGAGGTGCAGTCGGGCGTGGGGCGGACGGGGCCGATGTGGGCGATCGAGCACAGCGGTGTCGAGCCCGACCTGCTCGTCTCCGGGAAGTCGCTCGGCGGCGGCCTGCCGCTGGCGGCGGTCACCGGCCGGGCGGAGATCATGGACGCTCCCGGCCCCGGTGGCCTCGGCGGCACCTTCGGCGGCAACCCCGTCGCCTGCGCGGCCGCGGCCGTCGTCCTCGACACGATCGCGTCCGACGAGTCGCGCTCCCGCGCGGCGGCGGTCTGCCGCACGCTGCACGCCCGCCTCGACGAGCTCGCGGCCCGCCACGAGTCGATCGGCGAGGTGCGCGGCCTCGGGCCGATGCTGGCGCTGGAGCTGCGCGAGCAGAGCGCGGACCTTGCCCAGCGCGTCACCGCAGCCGCGTTCGAGCGCAAGCTCCTCCTGCTCTCCTGCGGCCTCCACGGCAACGTGCTCCGCCTGCTGCCGCCGCTGACCGTCACCGACGAGGAGCTCGACCGCGGGCTCGCGATCCTGGAGGAGTCGCTCGTTGCCGCCGCAGGCTGACGTCGACGTCCGGATCGCCGGGCTGCGGAAGCGCTACGGCGACGTCACCGCCGTCGACGGCGTCGATCTCGAGATCCGGCGCGGCGAGTTCTTCACGATGCTCGGCCCGTCGGGCTCGGGGAAGACGACGACCCTGCGCGTGATCGCCGGCTTCGAGCAGCCCGACGAGGGCAGCGTCGAGCTCGGCGGCAAGGACGTCTCGAAGCTGCCGCCCTACGCGCGCGACGTCAACACGGTCTTCCAGGACTACGCGCTCTTCCCGCACATGACGGTGCAGGAGAACGTCGAGTACGGGCTTCGCGTGAAGAAGGTGCCGCGGGCGGAACGGCGTCAGCGGGCCGCCGAGGCACTCGCGCTCGTCCGGCTCGAGGGCTACGGCGGTCGCAAGCCCGCGCAGCTCTCGGGCGGCCAGCGCCAGCGCGTCGCGCTCGCCCGCGCGATCGTGAACCGGCCCCAGGCGCTCCTGCTCGACGAGCCGCTCGGCGCGCTCGACCTGAAGCTGCGCCAGGAGCTCCAGGTCGAGCTGAAGCGGATCCAGCAGGAGCTCGGGATCACCTTCATCTACGTCACGCACGACCAGGAGGAGGCGCTGACGATGAGCGATCGCCTCGCCGTCTTCAACGAGGGGAAGATCGAGCAGGTGGGCGCGCCGGCAGACGTCTACGAGCACCCGGCGAGCGAGTTCATCGCCGGCTTCGTCGGCGTCTCGAATGTCCTCGAGCGTGGCGGTCGCCGCTTCACCGTGCGGCCGGAGAAGATCCGCCTGCTCGGCGAGGGGGAGAGCCCGACAGCCGGGGCGACGGTGGAGGAGGGCCGGATCGCGGACGTCGTCTACGTCGGCGCGATCACGCGCTACCGCGTCGAGCTGGACGCGGGCGGCGAGCTGACGGTGGTGAGCCAGAACCTCGAGCGCGGCTCGAGCGAGGTGTTGGAGCGACGGGGAAGTCGGGCCCGGGCGAGCTGGCTGCCCGAGCACGCGTTTGCAATCGAGGGAGGAGACGCACGATGACGAAGCGGAAGATGGGTCGCTGGGCGGCAGCGCTGCTCGCGACAGGCGTCCTCAGCGTCATGGCCGCAGGCTGTGGCGGGGACGACGACGATCAGGCGGGCGGCGCCGGAACGACGGCCGCCGAGACGACCGGCGGGACGCCGGAGGGCATGCTCGAGGCGATCGGCGAGGGCGAGGGCCAGGTCAACCTGATCGCCTGGGCCGGCTACGTCGAGGACGGCACGACCGATCCGAAGGTCGACTGGGTGACGGACTTCGAGACCGAGACGGGCTGCCAGGTCAACGTCAAGACCGGCAACACCTCGGACGAGATGGTGACGCTGATGCGCACCGGCCAGTACGACGGCGTCTCCGCCTCCGGCGACGCGAGCCTGCGCCTGATCGCGGCGGGCGACGTCGCCCCGGTCAACCTCGACCTGATCGAGAACTACGCGAACGTGTTCGACGGCCTCAAGAACCAGCCGCACAACACGGTCGACGACGTGCCGTACGGCGTCCCGCACGGCCGCGGGGCGAACCTGCTCCAGTACCGGACGGACATCGTCAAGCCGGCGCCGGACTCGTGGTCGGTCGTCTGGGACGGAGGCAGCGCGTACAAGGGGAAGGTGACCGCGTACGACAGCCCGATCTACATCGCCGACGCTGCCGTCTACCTGAAGGCGACGCAGCCCGACCTCGGGATCGAGGATCCGTACGAGCTCGACCAGGAGCAGTTCGACGCCGCCGTCGAGCTGCTGAAGGCGCAGCGGGCGAACATCGGCGAGTACTGGTCGGACTACACGAAGCAGATCGCGGCCTTCACCGGCGGCGAGAGCGTCGTCGGGACGACCTGGCAGGTGATCACGAACGTGCTCGAGGGCGAGAAGGTGCCCGTGGCCGCCGTGCTGCCGAAGGAGGGCTCGACCGGCTGGTCCGACACGTGGATGATCTCGTCGAAGGCCGAGAACCCGAACTGCATGTATCTGTGGATGAACCACATCATCTCGCCGAAGGCGAACGCGGCCGCGACCGAGTACTTCGGCGAGGCCCCGTCGTCCAAGGAGGCGTGCGCGTTGACCGCCAACAAGGATCACTGCACGATCTTCCACGCCGACGACGAGGAGTACTTCGAGCAGATCTACTACTGGAAGACGCCGCAGGCCGACTGTGGCGACGACCGCGCCGAGGTCTGCAAGCACTACTCGGAACGGACGCAGGCCGGGACGGATTTAAAGGGGTAACCCATCTCCGTCCCTCAAGCGACCGTGGCGCCGCCCCGCGATTCTGTGGGGCGGCGCCTTTCTTCCTTCCTGCACCGCCACTCGCGGCTGCGGCTCGGCCTGCTGCTGGCGCCGCCGCTCTCATGGCTCCTGCTCGCGTACCTCGGCTCGCTCGCGGTGCTCTTCGTCGCCGCGTTCTGGCGGCTCGACCCGTTCACCTCGCAGGTCGTGCACGACTACGGCTTCCAGAACTTCCGGCAGCTGTGGGAGAGCGACGTCTACCGCAACATCACGATCCGCACGGTCGGGATCGCGGCGGCGGTGACGGTGACCGACGTGCTGCTCGCCTTCCCGATCGCGTTCTACATGGCGAAGGTGGCGTCGCGGCGGACGCGGAACCTGCTCGTGGTCGCGATCCTGCTCCCGCTCTGGGCGAGCTACCTGGTCAAGGTCTACGCCTGGCGGATCATCCTCCAGGAGAACGGGATCCTGAACTGGGCTCTCGACCCGTTCGGGCTCTCGGGCCCGGGGTTCGGGAACGTCGCGACGTGGCTCGTCTTCTCGTACCTGTGGCTGCCGTTCATGATCCTTCCCGTGTACGCGGGGCTCGAGCGGATCCCGAACTCGATGCTCGAGGCGTCGGCCGATCTCGGCGGCAAGGGGCTGCGGACGCTCTGGCGCGTGGTGCTCCCGCTGTCGTTGCCCGCGATCGCGGCCGGCTCGATCTTCACGTTCTCGCTGACGCTCGGCGACTACATCACGCCGCAGCTCGTCTCCAGCACGCAGTTCATCGGCAACGTCGTCTACATCAACGTCGGCGTGGCGAACAACCTCCCGTTCGCGGCCGCGTTCGCGACGGTGCCGGTCGTCGTGATGGTCGTCTACCTCCTGCTGGCGCGACGCGCGGGGGCGTTCGAGAACCTGTGACCGCCACCTCGCGTCTCAGCGCCTGGATCCTCCGCGGCCTGACGGGGCTGACGCTGGCGTTCATCTACCTGCCGCTGCTCGTGATCTGCCTCTACGCCTTCAACGAGCGGCGCTCGCTCGTGTGGCCGATCGAGGGGCTGACCACGAAGTGGTTCGGGCGCGCGATCGACAACCCTGGTGTCCGCGACGCGCTCCTCGTGTCGCTGAAGGCGGCGCTCGGCGCGACCGCGATCGCGCTCGTGCTCGGCTCGCTCGCGGCGATGGCTGTGGCGCGGCACCGGTTCTTCGGGCGGGACGCGATCTCGTTCCTCGTCATCCTCCCGATCGCGCTGCCCGGGATCGTCACCGGGATGGCGCTGAACGCGACCTTCCGGAACCTCCCGGAGCCGTTCGGCGTCGACCTGGGGCTGTTCACGATCATGGTCGGGCACGCGACCTTCTGCATCGTCGTCGTCTACAACAACGTCGTCGCGCGGCTGCGGCGGACGCAGGCGTCGCTCGAGGAGGCGTCGGCCGACCTGGGCGCGGACGCCTGGCAGACGTTCCGCTTCGTCACCTTCCCGCAGCTGAAGACCGCGCTCCTCGCCGGCGGGCTGCTCGCGTTCGCGCTCAGCTTCGACGAGGTGATCGTGACGACCTTCACCGCGGGCCCCGACCAGACGCTGCCGATCTGGATCCTCAACAACCTCTCGCGCCCGAACCAGCTGCCGATCGTGAACGTCGTCGCGGTCTTCGTGATCCTGCTCTCGATGATCCCCGTCTACTTCGCCTCGAAGCTGTCGAGCGAGTCGGCCGGCGGCGGCGTCGCCGGCGGCGGCCGCTAGCTGATCGGTCTCAGAGTCGTCTCTGAACCCGGGCCGGACTCGTCTCTGACACGGTGCCAGATTCGTCTCTGACACGGTGCCAGATTCGTCTCCGACACGGTGCCAGACTCGTCTCTGACACCGCCTGGCTCAAGCGGACGTGGCTCGATCGGCCGCCGGCAGCTCGACGACGAACGTCGATCCCTCGCCGAGCTTCGACTCGACCCAGATCTTCCCGTCCATCCTGCGCACGAGCTCGCGGCAGATGTAGAGGCCGAGTCCGGTGCCGCCGATCCCGCGGGTCATGTCCGGATCGAGCCGGTAGAACTTCTCGAAGATCCGGCGCAGCTCGGAGCCCGGCATCCCCAGCCCCGAGTCGGCGACCGTGAAGCTGATCGTGCCGTCCCCGTTCGCGACCGAGACCGCGACGGGGCCACCCTCGGGCGAGTACTTGATCGCGTTGTCGACGAGGTTGACGAGCACCTGGTGCAGCTGGCCCGGGTCGGCGACGACGTTCGGGATCTGCTGCGGCACGTTCAGCTTCAGCTCGACCGCCTCCGGAAGGTGCGTCCTCGCCGCCTGGATCACCGACGTCACCAGCTGAACGGGGTCGCAGCGCTCGACCTCGACCGGAAGTTGGTCGGCGTCGAGCCGGCCGGCCACGAGGAGGTCGTTGACGATCGCACCGAGCCGGTCCGACTCCGACGCGATCACGCCGAGCAGCTGGTCGCGGATCTCCGGATCGAGATCGATGTCGGTGCGCCGGATCGTCTGCGCCGAGCCGTAGATCGCCGCGAGCGGCGTCCGGAGCTCGTGCGAGACCGTGGCGACGAAGTCGGCCTTCATCTCCTCCAGGGCCTTCTCCTCCGTCAGGTCCCGGAACGCGTAGACGACCCCCTCCTCGAAGCCGACCCCGGAGCCCGAGATCCAGAGCTCACGGCCGCCGAACTCGACCGGCACCGTCTCCGCGCGCACAGGCTCGCCGGGCTGGCCCGCCACCGGGATCAACGGCGAGAGCTCGCGCCAGCGGTGGACGACGTCCTCGATCGGGCGGCCGAGCGCCTCCGCCTCGGCGATGCCGGTGATCGTCGTCGCGGCCGTGTTCCAGAGCCGGATCACGCCGCCTCGGTCGACCAGGACGACGCCGTCGCCGACGGCTTCCAGCGCGCGTGCCGCGCGGCCCCGCCGCTCCGCCTCCGCGTACAGCCGGGCGTTGTCGATCGCGGCGGCGGCGTGGCGGGCGAGCTCGACCGCGATCGCAAGGTCGTCCTCGCCGTACGTGCGGCCCGACTCCGCCGTCACGAGGGTGATCGAGCCGAAGGCGGCTCCGCGCGCGACCAGAGGCACCATCACGAACGAGCGCGGAGCCAGCGTCCGGGCGATCTCCAGCTGCGTCTCGTCGAAGCCGAAGCTTGCGAGCTCGTCCTCGTCGAGGATGGGGACGAGCACCGGCGCCGCGTCGGCGGCGGCGGTTGCCGCCAGCAGCCTGGGCTCGAGCTCGCGGGCAAGCGCCAGCTTGAGCGGGTCGACATGCTCGAGCGCGAGCCGCTCGAGCCGACCGTCGACGAAGATGTCGACCGCGCACCAGTCGGCGACCCGCGGTACGGCGAGCCGCGCGACGTCGCTGAGCGTCTGCTCGTAATCGAGCGAGCTGCCCAGGAGCCAGCCCGCGTCTGCGAGGAAGGCCTGCCGCTCCTCGGTGACCCTCCGCTCCTCGATGTCCGTGTTGGTGCCGAACCAGCGCACGATTGCACCCGTCTCGTCGCGCATCGCGACCGCCCGCGCGAGATGCCAGCGGTAGGCGCCGTCGGCGGCGCGCAGCAGCCGGAACTCGGCCTCGTACGGCTCTCCCGTCTGCAGGGACGTGGTCCACCCCTCGACCGCGTTCGGCAGGTCGCGCTCGTCGACGAGCTCGCTCCAGCCCCAGCCGATCATCTCCTCGAACGTCCGCCCGAAGTACTCGAGCACCCGCTGGTTGACGTAGTCGAGCGCACCGTCCGGAAGCGCCGTCCACACCTGCTGCGGGATCGAGTCGCCGAGGAAGCGGTAGCGCTCCTCGCTCTGACGCTCGCGCGCGGCCAGCTCCTGCTCGGCGAGCTGCGCGTCGCGCAGCCGGATCTCGGCCGACTTCTGCCAGAGCT
>JANPKC010000138.1:0-6930 GCA_031425855.1 Actinomycetes bacterium
GTGATGATCCACGCGCCCGGGTTCGCAGGCGTCCCGTCGCGCGGCCAGCGCTCGAGCGCTGTCGTGAAGGCGTCCTGCGGGTGAGCGCTGCGACGGCACGGCCCCATTCCTCCCGGAACGCGTGCTCGACCGTCAATGCTGGATGACCGGCCTCAGCTCGACGGCGGCGCGGAAGACGACCGGGATCCGGGCCGCGATCGCGATCGCCGCGTCGAGGTCCTCGGCCTCGATCTCCATCAGGCCGCCGATCTGCTCCTTCGTCTCCGCGAAGGGGCCGTCGGTGACGAGCGTCTCGCCGTCGCGGACGCGGACGATCTTCGCCGTCTTCGGGCTGTCGAGCTCGTAGCCGGCGCCGAGCGCTCCGCTGGCGCCGAGCTCGCCGAACAGCGCCTCCCACTGCGGCACCTCCTCGGCCCGCGCGGCGGCGGCCTCCTCCGGGGACATGGCCTCCCAGGCGGCGACCGCGTCGGCGTGGTTCGTCAGCAGGGCTGCGTACTTCACGACTGCTCACCTCCGTCCACGTACACGGGCCGGACTTCGATCGCGCCGTGCCTCGCTGCGGGGATCTTCGCGGCCCAGGTGCACGCCTCGTCGATCGAGCCGCACTCGAAGACGTAGTAGCCGCCGAGCGCCTCCTTCAACTCGACGAACGGCCCGTCCGTGACCAGGGTCTCGTCGCCGCGGACGCGGACGGTCGTCGCGGTCGCGGTCGAGTCGAGCTCGTTGCCACCGTGCGTGACGTCGGCCTGCGAGAGCGCCATGTACTCGCCCATCTCGGCGTTGCGCTGCTCCTCCGACAGGCCCTCCCAGCGGGCCTCGTCGCCGTAGATCAGTGCCAGGTACTGCATCCGTTCCTCCTCTCGAACTCCGATTTCACCATGGAGACGAACGAGGTGTGAGGAAATCGACACGGGGGAGGTACGGGTTCGTGTTCAGGCCACGCGAGTACAAGGGCGGACGGGTGAAGGTCTACGGCTGCTCGCCCGGCTGTCTCGCGGTCTCGATCGTCCTCTCATTGCTGCTGACGCTCGCGGTCAACGGCTGCCTCCACGTCGTCGGCTAGGAGGCGTCGCAGCAGCGTCAGCGCGCCGCCCTTGTCGAGATAGTCGTTCAGGTTGCCGCACTTCGGGCTCTGCACGCACGACGGGCAGCCGTCGGAGCACGGGCAGCCGGCCAGCATCCGCGCGGTGTCGGCGACCCAGCCTTCGAAGCGCTCGAAGCCGCGCTCGGTGATCCCGACGCCGCCTGCGTGGCCGTCGTAGACGAAGATCGTCGGCAGCCCGGTCTGCGGGTGCACGTTCGTCGAAAGCCCGCCGATGTCCCAGCGGTCGCACATCGCCCAGAGCGGCAGCAGTGCGATCAGCGAGTGCTCGGCCGCGTGCAGCGAGGAGAGCAGCTTCGGCATCTCCTCGAGGCCTTCGAGCTGGGTCGGCGTCGGCGAGAACCAGACCGCCTCCGTCTCGAAGCTCGTCTCGGGCAGGTCGAGCGGGATCGTCTCGAGCGTGTCGCCGCCGCTGATCGACTTGCGCTGGTAGGCGACCACCCGCTCCGTCACCGAGACGCGGCCGAAGACGAGCTCGAGCCCCAGCCTGTGCTCGGACCGCAGCGGCTCGACGATCTCGGTCGCGGTCTCCTTCTTGGCCTGCGTGTACCAGTCGACCGTCGCCGGGCTGACGAGCGCCATCCGCGCGTCGACGTCGAGCAGCCGGACGAGGTGCTGCTCACCGAGGTGGAGATAGACGGCGCCGTCGTGCACCGTCGAGTAGGCGCGCGACCTCTCGACGGTGCCGAGCACGGTCCCCGTCTCCGCGTCGACGATGGTGAAGGAGTCGAGCTCCCCCGACCGGAGCAGCACGCGTGCTGCCGGGTAGTCCTTGCCCGCCCACACCCAGCCTGCGTCCGTGCGCTTCAGCTCGGGCAGCACGGCCGCACGCACCAGCGCCTCCGGGCCGAGCGTCTCCGCGTCGCGCTCGTCGATCGGGCCCTCGTACGCGGCCGAGAGGACGTGGCCGTCGAGCACGCGCGGGTTCGCGTGGTCGAGGATCGCTGCCTCGACCGTCCGCTCGAGCAGCGTCTCCGGCTCCCGCATGAAGTACTGGTCGAGCGCGTCCTCGCTCGCGACGAGCACGGCGAGCCCGGGGCTGCGCCGCCCGGCGCGCCCCCACTGCTGGCGTAGCGACGAGACCGTGCCGGGGAAGCCGACGGAGATCGCGCAGTCGAGCGAGCCGATGTCGATCCCGAGCTCGAGCGCGTCCGTGGCCGTGACGCCGAGCAGCTCGCCGCTCATCAGCCGCTGCTCGATCTCCCGTCGCTGGGTCGGGGTGTAGCCGGCCCGGTAGGGCGCGAGGCGCGCGGCGACGGCCGGCTCCAGCCGCCCGCAGGCGAAGCGGTGGATCAGCTCGACCGCCTTCCGGCTCTTCGCGAAGCAGATCGTCCGCTGGCCCGACGCGACGAAGCCGGCGAGCAGGCGCGAGGCGTCCCCGAGGGTGCTGGCGCGGACGCCGAGCTCGGCGTCGATCAGCTCCGGGTTCCAGAGCGCGATCGTCCGCTCGGTCGCGGGCGCCGCGTCGCTGTCGATCACCCTCGCCGGCTCGCCCAGGAGCGACTCGGCCAGCTGTGCCGCGTTCGCGATCGTCGCCGAGGCGAGCACGAACTGCGGCTCCGAGCCGTAGGCGCGCGCCAGCCGACGCAGCCGGCGGAGCACGTTCGCGACGTGCGAGCCGAAGACCCCGCGGTAGACGTGGGCCTCGTCGACGACGACGTAGCGCAGGTTCGCGAGCACGTCGCCCCAGCGGTCGTGGTGCGGGAGGACGCCGACGTGGAGCATGTCCGGGTTGGTCAGGATCACGTTCGCCCACTTGCGGATCTGCCAGCGGCGCTCGCTCTCCGTGTCGCCGTCGTAGATCGCCGGCTTGACGCCCTTGACCCCGAACGCCGACAGGGCGCGTGCCTGATCCTGGGCGAGCGCCTTCGTCGGGTAGAGGTAGAGCGCGCGGCTCTTCGGCTCGCGCGCGAGCAGGTCGAGCACCGGCAGGTTGAAGGCGAGGCTCTTGCCGCTCGCCGTGCTCGTGGTCACGATCGCGTTGACGCCGTCCCGCAGCGCCTCCCACGCCTCGGCCTGGTGGCGGTAGAGCGCCGTGATCCCCTGGCCGACGAGCGCCGAGGCGACCCGCGGGTCGAGGTCGTCCGGAAACGGCTCGCTGGTCCCCGGCCGCGGCGGCTCGACCGCCACGTGCGCCAGCTCGTCTCCCTGCAGCAGCTCGAGCCAGGACGGGCTGACGACGCTCACGCTCCCTACGCTAGCCTTCGCCTCGATCTACCGGGGTGCCCCGACCGGGGCTGAGATCACACCCGTCGAACCTGATCCGGCTCGTACCGGCGAAGGGAGCTGAGTGGTTCCACGCTGTCTCACGATCGCCACGTCCGACTCGGGCGGCGGCGCCGGCATCCAGGCCGACCTGAAGGCGTTCGCCGCCGCGGGCGCGCATGGCACGAGCGCGCTCGTCGCCCTGACGGCGCAGAGCACGGTGGCCGTGACGGCCGTGCACGAGCTGCCCTCCGACTTCATCCGCGCGCAGCTGGAGGCGGTCTTCGACGACATCGGCGTCGACGCGGCGAAGACGGGGATGCTCTTCTCCGGGAGGATCATCGAGACCGTCGCGGAGTTCCTCGAGCGGCACCCCGTCCCGCTCGTGGTCGACCCCGTCATGATCGCGAGCTCCGGCGCTCAGCTGCTGCAGGACGACGCGGTCGAGACGCTCGTCGGGCGGCTCTTCCCGCTCGCGACGGTCGTGACGCCGAACCTGCCCGAGGCCGAAGCCCTGACCGGGATGGACGGCGCGCCCAGGCGCGACCTCGCCGAGCGCCTCGTCGAGCTCGGAGCGGGTGCGGCACTCGTCACCGGCGGGCACGGCGAGACCGCGGTCGACCACCTCTTCGACGGGAGGGAGCACCTGGAGCTGCCCGTCGAGCGCTTCGAGATCGCGGCCACGCACGGCGCCGGCTGCACTCACTCCGCGACCCTGACCGCGCTGCTCGCCGGGGGCGCGCCGCTCCCCGATGCGGCGCGTGGAGCAGCGGCCGCCGCGTCGGCCGCGGTCCGTAACGGCCTCGTCGAGATCGGCTCCGGCGAAGGCCCCGTCGACGTCCTCAACGTGAAGGGAGCCGCATGACCATCGATCCCGGGGCGACGCTGGGCGTCATCCGCGAGCGGAAGCCGCTCGTCCACAACATCACCAACTACGTCGTCATGAACGAGACGGCGAACGCGATCCTCGCGCTCGGAGCGCTGCCGGTGATGGCGCACGCCGAGGAGGAGGTCGCGGAGATGGTCGGGCTCGCCGGCGCGCTCGTGCTGAACATCGGCACGCTCTCACCGAGCTGGGTCGAGGCGATGCTGGCGGCCGGCCGGGCGGCGAACGAGCGGGGCGTGCCGGTCGTGCTCGACCCGGTCGGCGCCGGCGCGACGGCGTACCGGACGGAGACGGCTCGGCGGCTGCTCGCCGAGGTCGACGTGGCGGTGCTGCGGGGGAACGCCGGCGAGGTTGCGACGCTCGTCGGCATCGAGGCGGAGGTGCGGGGCGTCGAGTCGGTAGGCGGAGCCGGCGATCCGGCCGAGCTCGCGCGCGCGGCCGCCCGGACGCTCGGCCTCGTCGCGTCGGTCACCGGTCCCGTCGACCACGTCTCCGACGGCGACCGTTCGGCGGCGATCTCGAACGGTCACGCCCTGCTCGCGTCGATCACCGGCACGGGCTGCATGTCGACCGCGCTCACGGGCTGCTTCCTGGCCGGGAAGGACGAGGTCTTCGAGGCGGCTGTCGAGGCGCTCGTCGCCGTCGGCGTCGCGGGTGAGGACGCGGCCTCGGACGCGAAGGGCCCGGGCAGCTTCCACGTCGCCCTCTACGACGCGATCGCCGGCCTCGACCCGGCGACGCTGACGGGGCGCGGGAAGGTCGACACGGGATGAGACTGCATGCGCTCGTGTCCGACGAGGCGGCGGCGCGCCGGGCCGCTGCGGGCGGGGCGACGGTCGTGCAGCTGCGGCTGAAGGGGGCGCCGACAGCAGACGTGGTCGCGCTCGGCCGCGCGCTCGCGGGCATCGACGCGCAGCTCGTCGTGAACGACGACGTCGACGCGGCCCTCGAGCTCGGGGTCGGCGTCCACCTCGGCCAGGGCGACCCCGGGATCGAGCGCGCGCGCGAGGCCGGGATCCCGCTCGGGATCTCCGTCACGACGCGACGCGAGGGCGCGGTGGCGGAGTTCGCCGGCGCCACCTACCTGGGCGCAGGGCCGGTCTGGGAGACGCCGTCGAAGCCGGACGCGGCGCCGCCGATCGGGGTCGACGGGCTCCGCGACGTCTGTCTCTCGGTCTCGATCCCCGTCGTCGCGATCGGCGGGATCGACTCCTCGAACGCCGCGGAGTGCATCCACGCGGGCGCCGTGGGCGTTGCCGTGATCCGGGCCGTCGCCGAGATTGAGGCGCTCCGCGCCGCCGTCGATGAAGCTCTCTGACGCCGGCGAGCTCGGGCTCCTCCGCGAGCTCGAGGCGCGCGGGCTGATCCACGGCACCGAGCACGACGCAGCGGAGCTCGACGGCGGCCTGGTCGTCACCCAGGACGCGCTCGTCGAGAGCGTCCATTTCCGCCTCGACTGGCTGTCCTGGCGCGAGCTCGGCTTTCGCGCGGCCGCGGTCAACATCAGCGATCTCGCCGCTTCGGGAGCCTGTCCGCAGGCGCTGCTCGTCACCCTCGCCGCGCCTCCTGACGTGGCGGTCGAGGACGTGATCGAGCTCTACAAGGGGATCGCCGCGGCGGGCGTCCCGGTTCGCGGCGGCGACACGACCCGGGCGGACGCCGTCGTCGTGGCGGTCACCGCCGTCGGCCGCTCCGACCGCGTCCCCGGGCGGGCGGGCGCGCGGCCCGGCGATGCGCTCGTCGTGACCGGCGCCCTCGGCGCGGCCGGCGCGGCCTTCCGCCGGGGCGGGTACGTGCGGCCGCCGATCCGGATCGACGAGGGTCTCAGGCTCGGCCGCGTCGCGACCGCGATGCTCGACGTCTCGGACGGCCTCGGCGCCGACGCGGGCCACATCGCGCGGCGCTCGGGCTGCCGCGTCGTGATCGACCTCGACGCCGTGCCGCTTGCGGGCGCGATCGAGGATCTCGGCTTCGGCGAGGACTTCGAGCTGCTCGCGGCGACGCCGGACCCGCTCGGCTTCCCGGTGATCGGGCGCTGCGAGGAGGGCGACGGCGTGCTACTCCTGCGTGGCGGCGAGCCGTACGAGCTGCGCGGCTACGAGCACTTCACGTAGGCAGCCAGTCCTCGAACGCGCGCTCGAAGTGGCCGCGCGGACGCGCGCCGACGACGGTCGCCCTCGGCTCGCCGCCTGCGAACAGGATCACGGTCGGGAGCGAGAGGACGCCGTAGCGGCCCGGCACGCCGAGGTGCTCGTCGATGTTCAGGCGAACGAGCGCGACGCCACGCTCGGCCGCGATCGCCTCGAGCAGCGGCTCGATCGCCTTGCACGGCTTGCACCACGGCGCCCAGAAGTCGACGATCGTGGGCCCCGTTGCCGCCAGCACCTCCGCCTCGAAAGTGTCGTCGGTGACCTCCCTCACAGCGAGCCCCGCAGCGCCGCCAGCCGCAGCAGCGGCACCTTCCAGATCGCCTCGAGCACGATCGCGCGGGACATCTTCGAGCCGCCGACGACGCGGTCGACGAACCGGATCGGCACCTCGACGACGCGGAAGCCCTGCCGCCGCGCGCGGTAGGTCAGCTCGATCTGGAAGGCGTAGCCGCGCGAGTGCACCTCGTCGAGCGGGATCGCCTCCAGCACGGCGCGGCGGAAGCACTTGAAGCCCCCGGTGAGGTCGCGGACGGGCACGCCGAGCACGAGCCGGGCGTAGATCGAGCCTCCGGCCGAGATCGCACGCC